>NZ_JBIWJA010000023.1:95007-125994 GCF_044764905.1 Streptomyces sp. NPDC093586
TGGGGCGCCCCCCCCCCGGGGGGCGTTTGGGGGCCGGGGGGGGGGGGGGCCCCGGGGGCGCCGCGGGGGGCCGGGGCCAACCCCACACGGGTGGCCGCCGCCCCTCCGGCGTCTGTGTCCGTCTCCGTCAGGCCTCGTCACGGCGCAGCGAAGGCTTCAGTTCCTTCAGCCGGCCGAGCAGACCGTTGACGAACGCCGGCGACTCGTCCGTGGAGAACTCCTTCGCCAGCTGCACCATCTCGTCGAGGACGACGGCGTCCGGGGTCGCGTCGACCCAGATCAGCTCGTACGCGCCGAGACGCAGGATGTTGCGGTCGACGACCGGCATCCGGTCGAGCGTCCAGCCGACCGAGTACTGGGCGATGAGCTCGTCGATGCGCTTGGCACGCTCGGCGTAGCCCTCGACGAGCTCCATCGTGTACTCGCTCACCGGCGGCTGCCGGGTGTCGGACCGGGAGTGCCGGACCCAGTCCGCGAGGACCGTCAGGACGTCGGCGCCGCGCTGATCGCCCTCGAAGAGGATCTGGAAGGCGCGCTTGCGGGCCGTGTTGCGAGCAGCCACGGTTAGCTGTTCACCCGGCCGAGGTAGTCGCTCGTGCGGGTGTCGACCTTGATCTTCTCACCGGTGGTGATGAAGAGCGGGACCTGGATCTGGTGGCCGGTCTCCAGCGTGGCGGGCTTGGTGCCACCGGTGGAGCGGTCGCCCTGGACGCCCGGCTCGGTCTCCTGGACGGTCAGCTCGACGGCGGCGGGCAGCTCGACGAAGAGCACCTCGCCCTCGTGCTGGGCGACGGTGGCGGTGAAGCCCTCGACGAGGAAGTTGGCGGCGTCGCCGACGGCCTTGCGGTCGACCATGAGCTGGTCGTAGGTCTCCATGTCCATGAAGACGAAGTAGTCGCCGTCCATGTACGAGAACTGCATGTCACGCTTGTCGACAGTGGCCGTCTCGACCTTGACGCCGGCGTTGAAGGTCTTGTCGACGACCTTGCCGGAAAGCACGTTCTTGAGCTTGGTGCGCACGAAGGCCGGGCCCTTGCCGGGCTTGACGTGCTGGAACTCGACGACGGACCAGAGCTGGCCGCCTTCGAGCTTGAGCACCATGCCGTTCTTGAGGTCGTTCGTGGAAGCCACGGTTGCGGAATCTCCTGGACTGGACTGACGTGGACGACCCCGGTGCAGGCATGCGCACAGCGCGAGGCTAGAGCGCGAGCAGCTCCTTGGTCGTGATGGTGAGTAGCTCGGGTCCGCCGTCCGCCTCGGGGCGCACGACGAGCGTGTCATCGATCCGGACACCGCCCCGGCCCGGGAGGTGGACCCCCGGTTCGACGGTGACCGGCACACAAGCGTCCAGTTTACCCATGGCCGCCGGGGCCAATTGCGGGTCCTCGTCGATTTCGAGTCCCACACCGTGACCGGTGAGGGCCGGAAGGTTCTCCGCGTACCCCGCGGAGTCCAGTGCCTGGCGGGCGGCGCGGTCCACATCACGGCAGGCGGCACCGGGTACGAGGGCCTCCCGGCCGGCCCGCTGGGCGGAGAAGACGAGGTCGTACAGCTCGATCTGCCAGTCGGCCGGCGAGGTGCCGATGACGAACGTACGACCGATCTCGCAGCGGTAACCGCGGTACGTCGCACCCAGGCACACCGAGAGGAAGTCACCCTCCTCCACGCGCCGGTCGGTGGGCCGGTGACCGCGGCGCCCGGAGTTCGGGCCCGTGCCGACGGAGGTGGGGAAGGCGGGGCCGTCGGCGCCGTGGTCGACCAGGCGGCGTTCCAGTTCCAGGGCGAGGTGCCGCTCGGTGCGGCCGACGAGGATGGACTCCAGAAGTTCGCCGAGGGCCTGGTCGGCGATCTCGGCGCCGATCCGCAGGCAGGAGATCTCCTCCTCGTCCTTGACCACTCGCAGCTGCTCGACGGCCTGACCGAGGTCCGTCAGGCGCAGTCCGGGCGCGACCGAACGCATGGCACGCTGCCGGGCGACGGTGAGGTGGTGGTCCTCGGTGGCGAGGGACTCGGCGCCCTGGGCCGCGGCGAGGTCGGTGGCGGCGACGGCCGGGTCACCGCCGGGGCCTGACAGGGCGCGCAGCGGCAGGGCCTCGTCGGACCTGCCCTCCGTGGGCCGCTCGTCCGGCGGGCCGGAGCACACCAGGAGATCCTCGGTCTTGCCCAGCAGCAGCACGGCGCCGTGCGGGGTGGCGCCCGCGAGATAGCGCACGTTGGCGGGCCGGGAGACGAGCGCCGCCGCGCTGCCGCCCGCGTTGCAGCGTTCTCGTAGGCGCGTCCGGCGGGCCGCGTACACCTCTGACATGACCCGAGCGTAAGAGCTCCACTCGGGGGGCGCCGCTCGGGAGGGCCGAGTGGGCGGTGCGCTTCGGTATACCGGGTGCGCGGTCCGGGGTGGGCGGGTTGTCGTACGGCGTCTGCGGGCCGGTGGGGCTTCTCGCGCAGTTCCCCGCGCCCCTTCGGGGCGCGCTCGTCTCCCCGCGTTCACCAGTTCGGGGGGCTGGCTATCGAGCGGGCCAGGACCTCGTCCAGGACCTGGGCCGTTTCCGGCACGTCCAGCTGGGAGTTGTCGATGATCGGGAGGCCCGAGCCGTACCAGCCGGCCATGCGGCCGTGGATGCGGGCGACCTCCTCGTCGGTGAGCCGGCGGTTGCCGCTGCGCTCGGCGTTGCGCTCCAGGACGACGTCCAGTCCGGGCAGGAGGACGACCGGGAGCAGGCCGGGGCCGACGTGCCGTTTCCAGCCGCCGAGTCCGACGACCGGGCGGTCCGGGAAGACGGCGTCATCGAGGATGCAGGAGATGCCGTTGGCGAGGAAGTTGCGCGCGGAGAAGCCGCAGGTGCGGCGGGCGAGGCGGTACTGGGCCTCGGAGTTCTCGTTCCACCCGGACTGGGGGTCGGCGAAGCCCGAGCGGACCCATTCGCGCACGTCGTCGAGGCTGATGTGGGCGGTGGGGACCCTGCGGTGGTCCGCCCAGTACTTGGCGACGCTGGTCTTGCCGGCGCCGGCGGGGCCGATGAGCAGCACCGCGAGGGTGGTGGTGGCCGGGTCGGGTGCGGGGGCCGTGGCGGGCGGCGTGCCGGGCGCGGCGACGGGGCCGCCGGGCGGCAGCGGGACGTGCCCGGTGGTGTCCGGCACGGGCGGCGGTGCCGGGACCTGGTGGGGGGCCTGGTGCGAGACCTGGTGGGGGGCTTGCATGGGGTGCCCCGGGGCCATCGGTGGGGGCACGGGGGCGGAACCCTGGTGCGGGCCCGGGTGATGTGCGGCCGGGGACCAGCCGACGGCCGGTCCGTGCCCCGGCTGAGGGGGCGGCGGCAGCGGAGAACCCACTGCGTGCTGCATCCGGTGCCACTCCGTCTCGTTCTTCGGGCTCGGTCGCCTCCGGGGCGCTGCGGCCCCTTCGGCTCACTCGCCGCAGGCGATGGGCGCTGACAGCGGGAGGGGTACCCGCTGTCCCCCACAGCCTAAAGGGCGCGGGAGGGGCTCCGCCCGAACGGTACCGTCCCCGGCCGTCCTGTGGTGAACGGCTGGGGACGGCCCGAAGTGCCCGTCCCCGCAAGGCGAATCGGACGGAAGGTACGACGGGGGATCTACTCGCCCACCTCGCCGTAGGCGGCGAGAAGGACGGCCGGGTCGGGGCCCTCCAGGACGGTGGGCTTGGCCAGGCCGTCCAGGACGATGAAGCGCAGCACGTCGCCGCGGGACTTCTTGTCGACCTTCATGTTCTCCACCAGCTTGGGCCACTGGTCGTAGCGGTAGTGGAGCGGCAGGCCGACCGCTTCGAGGATGGTGCGGTGACGGTCGGCGGTGGCGTCGTCCAGCCGGCCCGCGAGGCGGCCCAGTTCGGCGGCGAAGTGCATGCCGACGGAGACGGCGGCGCCGTGGCGCCACTTGTAGCGCTCGTTCTTCTCGATGGCGTGGCCCAGGGTGTGGCCGTAGTTCAGGATCTCCCGCAGTCCCGCCTCCTTGAGGTCGGACGAGACGACCTCGGCCTTGACCTTGATGGAGCGCACGATCAGCTCTGCGGTGTGCGGTCCGGCCGGGGTGCGCGCGGCCTGGGGGTCGGACTCGATCAGGTCGAGGATCACCGGATCGGCGATGAAGCCGGCCTTGATGACCTCGGCGAGGCCCGAGACGTAGTCGTTGACCGGGAGGGAGTCCAGGGCGGCCAGGTCGCACAGGACGCCGGCCGGCGGGTGGAAGGCGCCGACGAGGTTCTTGCCCTCGGCGGTGTTGATGCCGGTCTTGCCGCCGACGGCCGCGTCGACCATGGCCAGCACGGTGGTCGGGACGGCGATCCAGCGCACGCCGCGCAGCCAGGTCGCGGCCACGAAGCCGGCGAGGTCGGTGCTGGCACCGCCGCCGACGCCGACGATGACGTCGGTGCGGGTGAACCCGGACTGGCCGAGCGCCTTCCAGCAGTAGGCGGCGACCTCGGCGGTCTTGGCCTCCTCGGCGTTGGGCACCTGGATGGCGATCGCGTCGTAGCCCTGCTCGGCGAGGTCGGCGCGCAGCGCGTCACCGGTCTCGGCGAGCGCCTCGGGGTGGATGACGGCGACCCGCTTGGCCTTGGTGCCGATCAGCCCGGCCAGCTCGCCCAGGAGCTGACGGCCCACCAGGACCTCGTAGGGATCGGATCCCGCGGTACCGCCGACCTGGATCCGGGTGACTGCCTCGCTCATGCTTCTTTCAACTCCAGTGCGTCCAGGGCGGCTTGGGTGACCTCTTCGGGCGTCCGTCCGTCGGTGGCCACGACGACCGCGGCGACCTCCTCGTAGAGGTGGCGGCGGGCCTCCATCAGCTCGCGCCACTGCTTGCGCGGGTTGACCGCCAGCAGGGGGCGCGCGGCGTTCAGGCCGGTGCGCTTGACCGCCTCCTCGACGTCCATCGACAGATAGACGACGCGCTGCCCGGCGAGCAGGTCGCGGGTGTCCGCGTCGAGGATCGCGCCGCCACCGAGGGCGAGGACGCCGTCGTGCTCGGCGAGGGCCGTGCGCACGGCCTGCTTCTCCAGGGCGCGGAAGGCGGGCTCGCCGTCGTCCACGAAGATCTCGGAGATGCTCCGCCCCTGCGCGGAGACGATGTCCTCGTCCGTGTCCCGGTACCCGGTGCCGAGGCGCTCGGCGAGCAGTCGCCCGACCGTGGACTTGCCGACGCCCATCGGTCCGACCAGGACGATCAGCGGGGTGCTCATCGGATGGCCAGGTTGTCGAGGTACGAGGTGACGTTGCGGCGGGTCTCGGTGACGCTGTCGCCGCCGAACTTCTCCGCCACCGCGTCCGCGAGGACCAGGGCGACCATCGCCTCGGCGACGATGCCGGCGGCCGGGACCGCGGAGACGTCGGAGCGCTGGTGGTGGGCCTGCGCGGCCTCGCCGGTGGTCACGTCCACGGTCTTCAGGGCGCGCGGCACGGTCGCGATCGGCTTCATCGCGGCGCGGACCCGCAGCAGCTCACCGGTGGACAGGCCGCCCTCGGTACCGCCGGCGCGGCCGGAGACGCGGCGGATTCCCTCGGGCGTATTGACGATCTCGTCGTGCGCCTTGGAGCCGGGCACCCGGGCCAGCTCGAAGCCGTCGCCGATCTCGACGCCCTTGATCGCCTGGATGCCCATCAGGGCACCGGCGAGGCGGGCGTCCAGCTTGCGGTCCCAGTGCACGTGCGAACCGAGGCCGACCGGGACGCCGTACGCCAGCACCTCGACCACACCGCCGAGCGTGTCGCCGTCCTTGTGGGCCTGGTCGACCTCCGCGACCATCGCCTTGGAGGTGTCCGCGTCCAGGCAGCGCAGCGGGTCGGCGTCCAGCTTCTCGACGTCCGCCGGGGTGGGGTACACGCCCTGCGGGGCCTTCACGGAGCACAGCTCGGTGACGTGGCTGACGATCTCGATGCCGGCCGTCTCCTTCAGGTACGACCGCGCCACGGCGCCCAGGGCCACCCGGGCCGCCGTCTCGCGCGCGGAGGCGCGCTCCAGGACCGGCCGGGCCTCGTCGAAGCCGTACTTCTGCATGCCGGCGAGGTCGGCGTGGCCGGGCCGGGGGCGGGTCAGCGGGGCGTTGCGGGCCAGTCCCGCCAGCACCTCCGGGTCGACCGGGTCGGCCGCCATGACCTGTTCCCACTTCGGCCACTCGGTGTTGCCCACCATGATGGCGACCGGGGAACCGATGGTGAGGCCGTGACGGACACCGCCGAGGAAGGTGACCTCGTCCCGCTCGAACTTCATCCGCGCACCGCGACCGTAGCCGAGCCGCCGCCTCGCCAGATGGTCCGCCACCATGTCCGTGGTGATCGGCACACCGGCGGGCAGACCCTCCAGCGTCGCGACGAGTGCGGGACCGTGGGACTCCCCCGCGGTCAGCCAGCGCAACCTGCTCAACGGTGCTCCTCAGTGCTCGCGCCCGGTACTGCCCTGCGTACACGTCTCCTCGCGTACGGCGACGGCGTGACCGGGTGCGCGGAGCCGGCCCGCCACCTCCGATCCTCCCACGTCCGGGCGGCTCCCCCGGCCGCCGGTCCATCTGGCGGACGGGCGGCTCAGGCGGAGCCGTCGCCCTGACGCTGCCGGGGAGCGTAGGAACCGAGGAAATCGGCGCCGCTCGGCTGCGGCCGGGGCGATGCCCGCGGCGGCGCGTAGGGACCGAGGTGGTCGGCGCCGCTGCCCTGGCCGTGCCGCGCCGCCGCCCGGACCGGCGCACCGCTTCGCGCCGCGCGCCGGTGGGCGATCCGGCGCACCAGCTTGACCACCCAGGACGCGACGACGGCGAGCACGATCAGGGCGAGCACCGTGATCTGCACCCAGTCGGGCAGAAAGCCCAGTACGGCCTCGAATATCTGGCTCTTGGTGGATGCCAGAGGCATGCCTGCGGACATGGATCGTCTTCCCCTCCCGGTTCCGCCCCCTGCGGAACCGGACGGATCCTAGCGTTCCGCGAGGGCGCGCTCGCCTGCTCTCCGCATGGCGGCCAGCGGCGCCGGGGCGCGGCCCGTCATCTGCTCGACCTGGAGCACCGCCTGGTGCAGCAGCAGGTCGAGGCCACTGACGACGGCACCACCGTACGCCGACCAGCGGGCCGCGAGCGCGGTCGGCCAGGGGTCGTACAGCACGTCGAAGAGGGTTCCGGGCATCCCGGGCACGGCATGGGCCAGCGCGTCGGTGGTACCGGCGGGTGTGGTGGCCACGACCAGCGGGGCGTGCAGCGCCTGTTCGGCGTGCGCCCAGTCGGCGATACGCACGCCGACGTCCAGCCGCTCGGCCCAGCCCCGCATCTCGGCGGCGCGCGCCTCGCTGCGTACGTACACGGTGACCTCGCCGGTGCAGACCCGGGCCAACGCGGCCAGCGCGGAGGAGGCGGTGGCGCCGGCGCCGAGGACGGCGGCGGTGTCGACCTTCTCGATGCCGTGCTCGCGCAGGGCGGCGACCATGCCGGGGATGTCGGTGTTGTCGCCGGTCCTGCGGCCGTCCTCGGTGAGGACGACGGTGTTCACCGCGTCCACGGAGGCGGCCGTCTCGCTGATCTCGTCGAGCAGCGGGATCACCGCCCGTTTGAGCGGCATGGTCAGCGACAGCCCCGCCCATTCCGGGCCCAGCTTCTCGAAGAAGCCCGGCAGCGCCGCCTCGTCGACGTCGAAGCGGTCGTACGTCCAGCCCTCCAGGCCCAGCTCCGCGTAGGCGGTGCGGTGCAGCACCGGGGAGAGGGAGTGGGCGATCGGGGAGCCGAGAACGGCGGCCCGGCGCGGGTCAGTTGCCGGAGCTGGCATCGAACTTCGCCTTCAGCTTCAGGAAATCGTCATGGGTGCGGGCGAACTCGGTCTTGTTCATGCCGTCGGTGGCCACGAAGTAGATCCAGCCGTCGTCCGTGGGGTTCATCGCCGCCTGGAGCGCCTCGTCCCCGGGGTTGCCGATGGGTCCGGGCGGCAGGCCCTTGTTGGTGTAGGTGTTGTACGGGTCCTTGTCGCTGTTGATCTCGGACTCGCCGATGTGGATGTTGCTCTGGCCCTTCGCGTAGTTGTAGCTCGAGTCGAACTGGAGCAACTGGTTGGTCTCGGTGTTGGTGGGCTTGAGCCGGTTGTAGATGACCTCGGACATCTTGCGGAAGTCGTCGTGGTTCTTGCCCTCGGCCTGCAGCATGCTCGCCACGGTGAGCAGCTGCCAGGGACCGTCCAGACCCATGCTCTCGGCCTTCGACGCCAGGCCGAGTTCCGTGTACCGCTCGTTGGCGCGGGTGACCATCTGCTTGAGCACGTCCTCGGGCTTCTGGCCCTTGGCCGCGGCGTAGCTGGACGGGTAGAGGAATCCTTCCAGCGGGTCCTTGACGTTCGGGTGGTTCATCGCCCACTCGGGCAGACCGAGGGTCTTCCACTGGTTCTTGGCGACCTCGGCGGTGGTGCCCTTCTTCAGGCCGAGCTGCGTGTCGATCTTCGTGTAGACCTGTACGTTGCGCGAGCCCTCGGCGATGATCAGGTTGCTGCGGCTCTCCGGACTCAGCAGGAGCTCGACCGCGCTCGCCGCCGACATCTCCTTCTGCAGCGTGTACACGCCGTCCTGGATGCTCTTGCCGTTGGGATTGCTCTGCTGGGCGCTGATGAAGGCGTCGACGCTCTTCACCACGCCCTGGCGTTTGAGCTCCTGGCCGATCGTCGCCCCGCCCGCGCCCTTGGGGATGGTGACGGTCACCTTCTGGCCGTTGCCATTGCCCGCGTAGTCCGGGGCCGCGCCGAAACGATCCTGGTAGAACTGGAAGCCGAAGTAGCCGACGCCGGCCACACCGCCGCCGAGCACCAGACAGACCACGAGGCAGGCGAGACCGCTGCGGCCCTTCTTGGGCTTGCCGCCCCGGCCCCTGCGCTCGCCGCGACCGCCGCCGTCGGGTTCGCCGTCGGAGAGTGCCTGCTCCCCCTCGTCGGAACCGGGGTCCTCGTCGGTGCTCCGCGGTCCGGGATCGGTCCGCCGACGGCCGGGCGGCTCCGGCGGCGGGTACGCCTCCGGGGTGCCGTAGAAGTCGGGCTGCTCCTCGCCGTAGGCGGCGTTCTGCTGGCCGTAGGGATCCGACGGGTCGCCCGGGTACTGCGCGTGGGGACGCGCGCCGGTCCCCCAGCCGCCGTCGTCGTAGCCCTGCCCCTGCTCGGACTGTGCCTGGGCCGGGTACTGCTGGTCGTACCGCTGACCGCCGTACTGGTCGTACTGCGGCTCGGGGGACTGCCCGCCGTACTGGTCGTACTGGGGCCCGGAGGACTGCTGACCGTGCTGGTCGTACTGCGGCTCGGGGGACTGCCCGCCGTACTGGTCGTACTGGGGCCCGGGAGACTGCTGACCGTACTGGTCGTACTGGGGCCCGGGAGACTGCTGACCGTACTGGTCGTACTGCTGCTGCCCGTACGCGCCCTGCCCGCCGTCACCCCAGTCACCGTACTGCGACTGCTGCTGCGGCTGCTCGCCGTCGTAGGGGGACTGCTGAGCCGCCTGGGCATGCTGTCCGCCCCATCCGCCGTCCCCGTACAACGGGTCCTCGGGATGCCACGGTTCGGAGCCTGGGCCCCGGCCATACTCAGTCATCGATCCCCTAGAGCCGCGAGGCGGCGGTCCGCGCGGCCTGTCATGGGGGCCGGCTTCCGTTCCGCCTCTTGCTGTGCGGGGGCTGTTCGAATGCCGCCGCATCGCGCGGAACGTTACCGTATCGCGATCAGATGACCACTTCGACGCCCTCGCCGGGTGCATGGCCTGACACCCGTTCGGATTCCAGTGCCTGCTGAAGGATGATCACCGCGGCGGCCTGGTCGATGACCGACCGCCCCTTCTTGGACTTCACGCCCGAGGCGCGCAGCCCCTGGCTCGCCGTCACGGTCGTCATCCGCTCGTCGACCAGCCGTACGGACACGGGCGCGATGCCCTTGGCCAGCTCCTGTGCGAAGCCCCTGACCTTGGCCGCGGCCGGGCCCTCGCCCCCCTTGAGGGAGCGAGGGAGACCGACGACGACCTCGATGGGCTCGTACTCCTCGACCAGCTGACGCAGGCGGCGGTGCGCCGCCGGGACGTCGCGCCCGGGGACGGTCTCCACCGGGGTGGCGAGGATCCCGTCGGGGTCGCACGAGGCGACCCCGATACGGGCGTCCCCGACGTCGATCGCGAGCCGGCGGCCTCTGCGCATCGCCCGCCTACTTCGCGGTCTCGGCGACGAGGCGCTCGACGGCGTCGACGGCGTCGCCGATGGCGGCCGGGTTCTGGCCGCCGCCCTGGGCGACGTCCGGCTTGCCGCCACCGCCGCCGCCGAGGGTCTTGGCGGCGGTGCGCACCAGGTCGCCGGCCTTGAGACCGCGCTCGCGGGCGGCCTCGTTGGTGGCGATCACGGTGAGCGGCTTGCCGTTCGCCGTCGTGAAGAGGGCGACCACGGCGGCCCGGCCGCCCTGGATGCGGCCGCGCACGTCGAGGACCAGCTTGCGCAGGTCGTCGGCGGTGGTGCCGTCCGGGACCTGGCCGGTCACCAGGGCGACGCCGCGCACGTCCTTGGCGGAGTCGGCGAGCGAGCCGGCGGCCTGCAGGACCTTCTCGGCGCGGAACTTCTCGATCTCCTTCTCGGCGTCCTTGAGCTTGCCGAGCATGGCGGAGACCTTCTCCGGGAGCTCCTCCGGACGGCCCTTGATCAGTTCCTGGAGCTGGGCGACGACCGTGTGCTCACGGGCGAGGAAGTTGTAGGCGTCCACACCGACCAGGGCCTCGATGCGGCGCACGCCCGAGCCGATGGACGACTCGCCGAGCAGCTTGACCAGGCCGAGCTGGGCGGTGTTGTGCACGTGGGTGCCGCCGCACAGCTCCTTGGAGAAGTCGCCGATGGTCACGACGCGCACGCGCTCGCCGTACTTCTCGCCGAACTCGGCGATGGCGCCCTGCTTCTTGGCCTCGTCGATGCCCATGACGTCGGCGCGGACGTCGAGGTCGCGGGCGAGCACCTCGTTGATCTTCTGCTCGACGTCGGTCATCACGGCCGTCGGCACGGCGGAGGGCGAGCCGAAGTCGAAGCGGAAGCGGCCGGGCTGGTTCTCGGAGCCGGCCTGGGCGGCCGTCGGGCCGAGGGCGTCGCGCAGGGCCTGGTGGGTGAGGTGGGTGGCCGAGTGGGCGCGGGCGATGGCCTTGCGGCGCCGGTCGTCGATGGCGGCGTGGGCCTTGGCGCCGACGGTGATCTCGCCGACCTGGACGACGCCCTTGTGGACGTAGACGCCCGGGACCGGCTTCTGGCAGTCGCGGACCTCGATGACGGCGCCGGAGTCGGCCTTGATCCGGCCGGTGTCGCCGATCTGGCCGCCGCCCTCGGCGTAGAACGGGGTGCGGTCGAGGACGATCTCGACCTCGTCGCCCTCGGTGGCGGCCGGCGAGGAGACGCCGTCGACGAGGATGCCGACGATCGTGGACTCGCCCTCGGTGTCGGTGTAGCCGATGAAGTCGGTGGCGCCGGCGCGGTCGGCGATCTCGCGGTAGGCACCGAGGTCGGCGTGGCCGGTCTTCTTGGCCTGGGCGTCGGCCTTGGCCCGCTCCCGCTGTTCCTTCATCAGGCGCCGGAAGCCGTCCTCGTCCACGGACAGGCCCTGCTCGGCGGCCATCTCCAGGGTGAGGTCGATCGGGAAGCCCCAGGTGTCGTGGAGCAGGAACGCCTTGTCGCCGGAGAGGACCGTGCCGCCGGCCTGCTTGGTCTCGCTGACGGCGGTGTCGAGGATGTTGGTGCCGGCCTTGAGGGTCTTGAGGAAGGCGTTCTCCTCGGCGAGGGCGACCTTCTCGATCCGCTCACGGTCGGTGATCAGCTCGGGGTACTGCTGCCCCATCATGCCGATCACGACGTCGATCAGGTCCTTGACGACCGGACCGGTGGCGCCGAGCAGGCGCATGTTGCGGATGGCGCGGCGCATGATGCGGCGCAGGACGTAACCGCGGCCCTCGTTGCCGGGGGTGACGCCGTCGCCGATGAGCATCACCGCGGTGCGGATGTGGTCGGTGACCACGCGCAGGGAGACGTCCGAGGCGTGGGTGTCGCCGTAGGCCACGCCGGTCAGCTCGGTGGCCTTCTTGATGACGGCCATGGAGGTGTCGATCTCGTACATGTTCTGCACGCCCTGCAGAATCATGGCGAGGCGCTCCAGGCCGAGGCCGGTGTCGATGTTCTTGCTCGGCAGGTCCCCGAGGATCTCGAAGTCCTCCTTGCCGGTGCCCTCGCCCCGCTCGTACTGCATGAAGACGAGGTTCCAGATCTCCACGTACCGCTCGTCGTTGACGGCGGGGCCGCCCTCGACGCCGAACTCGGGGCCGCGGTCGTAGTTGATCTCGGAGCAGGGGCCGCAGGGGCCGGGCACGCCCATGGACCAGAAGTTGTCCTTCTTGCCCAGACGCTGGATGCGCTCGGCGGGGACGCCGACGACGTCGCGCCAGATCTGCTCGGCCTCGTCGTCGTCCTCGTAGACGGTGATCCACAGACGCTCGGGGTCGAGACCGTAACCGCCCTTGTCCTGGGGGCTGGTGAGCAGCTCCCAGGCGAGCTTGACGGCGCCTTCCTTGAAGTAGTCGCCGAAGGAGAAGTTGCCGCACATCTGGAAGAACGTGCCGTGCCGGGTGGTCTTGCCGACCTCTTCGATGTCCGGCGTGCGCACGCACTTCTGGACGCTGGTGGCGCGGTCGAACGACGGCTTGACCTCGCCGAGGAAGTACGGCTTGAAGGGCACCATGCCGGCGTTGACCAGCAGCAGAGTCGGGTCGTCCGCGATGAGCGACGCCGAAGGGACGACGGTGTGCCCGCGCTCCTCGAAGAAGCTCAACCAGCGGCGGCGGATCTCGGCCGACTCCATCAGTGGTCCTCATTCCGGTTGTACGAGTACGTCGTCCTGTCGACGTACCTCGGGTCGTTACGGTTCTCGATGGCGGTGTACCGCCGGGCCGCGGGCAGTTCGCGGTCGACGGGGGCGTTCAGCCCGAGCGCGTCGTCCAGTTCGGCCTCCCGCTGGGCCATGTTGTCGCGGACGTCGAGGGCGAAGCCCACCGCGCGGTCCTTGATCCGGGTGCCCGCCTCGACCGCCTTGTTCGCCGCGGTCGCGGCGAGGCTGTCGGGGGTCAGCTGCTTGAGCTTCCGGTTGACCTTGGTGGTGGCCCACACACCGGCGGCGACACCGGTGCCGAACCAGAACGTACGGCGGAACATCGCTGGATCAGTCCTTCTTCCGCTTCGTCCGCCGCGCTTCCGGGATCGTACGGCCGACGATCACGGTGCGCCGCGGCTCCTTGGCCGGGCCCGCGGGCACGCCCTCCTTGCGTCCGCCGAGTGCCCTGCGCACGCCGTAGCCGAACGCCGCGACCTTGACCAGCGGCCCGCCGAAGGTGGAGGCCACGGTGGTCGACAGCGCCGAGGCGTTCGACGTGACCTCCTGGACGTCGGAGGCGATCGCGTCGACCCGGTCGATCTGGGTCTGCGCGGAGCGCACCGCCGAGGAGGCGTCGGCCAGCAGCGGGACGGCCTGGTCGGTCACGTCCGCCACCAGCTTGGTGGTCGCCCTGAGCGTCTGGGCCAGCCTCGCCAGTGCGACGGCGAGGAAGGAGACCAGGATCGCCCAGAAGACGGCCACCAGGATCCCGGCCACCTCGCCACCGGACACTGCGCACCCGCTCCCTGAAACGTGCCTGAACATCGAGAACATCGAGAAAGTCGTGCACCGAGCCTATCGCGCCGGGCGCGGGGCTCCGTACCGGATTACCGTCCGCGCCGGGGGCGGATCCGGTGGAACCGGACGGCGGGGGTCGTGTGCGGGCGGCCGGGCGGGCCCGGACACGCGGCAGCCCGCCGCCTCGCCCACCCGAAGGGGCGGGGAGACGACGGGCTGAGGTACCGCGGGGGTACTGACGTCCGGCTGGATCAGCGGGCGTAGTACTCGACGACGAGCTGCTCGTCGCAGATCACCGGGATCTCCTTGCGGTTCGGCTCGCGGTCCAGGCGGAACGCCAGGGCCTTGAGGTTCACCTGGAGGTAGCGCGGGGTCTCGCCCTCGGGGGCGAAGCCACCCTCACGGGCGATCGTGAAGAGGGTCTTCTCCTTGGAGCGCTCGCGCACCTGCACGACGTCGTCCGGGCGGACACGGAAGGACGGCTTGTCGACCTTCTGGCCGTTGACCTGGATGTGGCCGTGGACGACCATCTGGCGGGCCTGGTAGATCGTGCGGGCGATGCCCGAACGCAGGACCAGCGCGTCGAGACGGCGCTCGAGCTCGATGACCAGGGCCTCGCCGGTCTTCATGTTGGTCTTGGAGGCACGCTCGTAGGCGCGGACGAGCTGGCGCTCGCTGAGGTCGTACTGCGCGCGCAGACGCTGCTTCTCGAGCAGACGGACCTTGTAGTCCGAGTTCTGCTTGCGGCCGCGGCCGTGCTCACCCGGCGGGTAGGGGCGGGCCTCGAAGTACTTGACGGCCTTCGGCGTCAGCGCGATGCCGAGGGCACGCGACTTCTTGACCTTGGGGCGGGACTGGTTCGCCACTGTCTGTGTCTCTTTTCTGAGTTTCCGGCTTGTCAGGGTTGAGGGAGGTCGCATCCGCAGCCGGGGAATCCCGCCGGGTCCGCTCGGGACCTGCCGGGCAGCCGCTCCCCTGGTCTGGGCACATACGTGCAGCACGCGAGTGGCCCACCGACCGTTCCCGGAGCTCCGGGTGGTGGTGGGCTGCCCGCGACACCGGTCGACGGTGCGCGACGCTCCTGGAACCCGCTGGGGGTTCCGGCTGGTTGTCCCGTTCTGACTGCACGGAACTCAGCGCTTCGGGCGATTCTACAGGCTGCTCAGGGCCGCTTGCGACCGAGGTGCTCCCGGGTCCACTCCACCGCGTCCGCGTACCGGGCCTCGGCGCCGTGCCGGGTGGGGGCGTAGTACGTGCGGTCCTTCAGCTCGTCCGGGGCGTACTGCTGGGCGGCGATGCCCTCCGGCAGGTCGTGCGGGTACACGTAGCCCTGTCCGTGTCCGAGCTTGCCCGCGCCCTTGTAGTGGCTGTCGCGCAGGTGGGCCGGAACGGGCCCGGCGTGCCCCTTGCGCACGTCGTCCAGGGCGGCGCCGATGGCGGTGGTGGCAGCGTTCGACTTGGGGGCGAGGGCCAGGGCGATGGTGGTGTGGCTGAGGGTGAGGGCGGCCTCGGGGAAGCCGATCATGGCGACGGCCTGGGCGGCGGCGACGGCGAGGGGCAGCGCGTTCGGGTCGGCGAGACCGATGTCCTCGCTGGCGGAGATCATCAGGCGGCGGGCGATGAAGCGGGGGTCCTCCCCGGCTTCGATCATGCGGGCCAGGTAGTGCAGGGCGGCGTCCACGTCGGAGCCGCGGATCGACTTGATCAGGGCGCTGGCGACGTCGTAGTGCTGGTCGCCGTCGCGGTCGTACTTCACCGCCGCCCGGTCGACCGTCTCCTCCAGCGTGGTCAGGGCGATCTCGCCCTCGCCCTTGTCGAGCGCGGCCCCCGCGGCGGCCTCCAGGGCGGTCAGCGCGCGGCGGGCGTCGCCGCCGGCGATGCGCAGCAGGTGGTCCTCGGTGTCCTCGGGGAGGGTGACGGCGCCGCCCAGACCGCGCTCGTCGGTCAGGGCGCGGCGGAGCAGGCCCCGGACGTCGTCGTCGGTGAGGGGTTCGAGGGTCAGGAGGAGGGAGCGGGAGAGCAGGGGGGAGATCACCGAGAAGTACGGGTTCTCGGTGGTGGCGGCGATCAGGGTGACCCAGCGGTTCTCGACGGCCGGGAGCAGGGAGTCCTGCTGGGCCTTGCTGAAGCGGTGAATCTCGTCGAGGAAGAGGACGGTCTCCTTGCCGTATCCCCCGACGGCGCGGCGGGCGCCGTCGATGACCGCGCGGACCTCCTTGACGCCCGCGGTGATCGCCGACAGCTCCACGAACCGCTTGTTGGTGGCCTTGGAGACGACGTACGCCAAGGTCGTCTTGCCGGTGCCCGGCGGGCCCCAGAGGATCACGGAGGAAGGCCCGGCGGGACCGGAGGCGCCCTCGCCGACGAGCCGGCGCAGCGGCGATCCGGGCTTGAGCAGGTGCTGCTGGCCGACGACCTCGTCGAGGGTGCGCGGGCGCATCCGCACGGCGAGGGGGCTGCCGGTCGGGTCCTTCTCCTGGCGTTCTTCTGCTGCGGCGGTGAACAGGTCGGGCTCCACGCAAGAACCCTAAAGGACCGCACTGACAACGCGACGGGCGCGTCGGCAGGCCCGTGGGCCGGCCCGTCAGCTGGTCCAGAAGTCCCACCAGCGGGTCAGGATCATCATGCCGATGATGCCGATGTGCAGCACCGGCGGGACCCAGGCGAACTCGCCGAAGAAACCGCGCAGCCAGCTCGGCGCGGGCAGGAAGCCCTTGCGGACGTTGAAGGACGTGACGTACCAGAACATGATGATCGTGGCGACCCAGGCGAGGCAGCACCACAGGCACAGGGCGTTGATCCGGTACAGGGACTGGAACTGCAGCCAGGTGCAGAAGCCCACCCCGAAGAGCGTGCCCGCGTTGAAGGTGAGCCAGTACCAGCGTGGGAAGCGGGCCCGGGCGAGCAGGCTCATGCCGACGCAGACGACGATCCCGTAGGCGACCAGGCCCAGCATCGGATTGGGGAAGCCGAAGACGGCCGCCTGGTCGCTCTCCATGACGCTGCCGCAGGAGACGACCGGGTTCAGGCTGCAGCCGGGGGTGAACGTCGTGCCCGCGACCTTGGCCTCGAGCAGTTTGAACTTGTCGAGCGTGATGACCCACGCGGCGAGCACCCCGGCGGCGCCCGTGATCACCAGCAGCAGGGCGAAGGCACGGCTGCCGCCCTCGGTACGCGGTGTTCCGGTGGGTTCCGGCGCGGGCTCTGCCACGGTGGAGACGTCCTTCACTGTCGTCTTGCTCATCACGCCGATTCCGTCATGTGAGGTGGACCTGCTTCGGGCAGGGCCATTGTGCCGCATGGGCCTGTGCGGGCACCGTTCACTGGACATAAGAACGCACCGGTGATGGCCCGTGGGCGTGGCGTTCCGGCCGATGTCCGTTCGCCGGGGGCACACGCGAACGAACGCGTGCACCCCCAAGGCGTACGGAGCGTCGGTACGGGCTGCTAGCCGAGCCGGGACTCCAGTTCCGCGACGATCTCGTTGACGCCGATCGCGGTCTGCTCGCCGGACTCCATGTCCTTGAGCTGGACGACGCCTTCGGCCAGGTCGCGCTCGCCGAGGACCAGGGCGTAACGCGCGCCCGAGCGGTTGGCGGCCTTCATCGCGGCCTTCAGGCCCTTGCCGCCGTAGGAGAAGTCGGCGGCGACGCCGTTCTTGCGCAGCTCGGTGACCTTCGCGAACAGGATCCGGCGGGCCTCCTCGCCCAGCGGGACCGCGAAGACCGAGGTGGCGGAGGGGATGTCCGGTTCGATTCCCTCCGCCTCCAGGGCGAGCACCGTGCGGTCGACGCCGAGGGCCCAGCCCACCGACGGCAGGGACGGGCCGCCGATCATCTCGGACAGTCCGTCGTAGCGGCCGCCGCCGCCCACCGCGGACTGCGAGCCCAGGCCGTCGTGGACGAACTCGAACGTCGTGCGCGTGTAGTAGTCCAGACCGCGCACCAGCTTCGGATCGTCCTCGAAGACCACGCCCGCCGCCGTGATCAGCTCGCGGACCTCCTCGTGGTACGTCTTGCAGGCGTCGCACAGGTAGTCGCGCAGCAGCGGGGCGTCGGTGAGCTGCTTCTGCACGTCGGGGCGCTTGTCGTCCAGGACGCGCAGCGGGTTGATCTCTGCGCGGCGCAGCGTCTCCTCGTCCAGGTCGAGGCCGCGCAGGAAGTCCTGGAGTGCGGCCCGGTAGACGGGGCGGCACTCCTTGTCGCCCAGGGAGTTGAGCAGGATGCGGAAGTTCTGCAGGCCCAGCGAGCGGTACGACTGGTCGGCCAGGATGATCAGTTCAGCGTCGAGCGCCGGGTCCTCGGCGCCGATCGCCTCGGCGCCGACCTGGGAGAAGTGGCGGTAACGGCCCTTCTGCGGACGCTCGTAGCGGTACTGGGAGCCCGAGTACCAGACCTTCACCGGCAGGTTGCCCGCCTTGTGCAGGTTGGCCTCCAGGACCGCGCGCAGCACGGGAGCGGTGGTCTCCGGGCGCAGGGCGAGCCGGTCGCCGCCCTTGGTCTCGAAGACGTACATCTCCTTGGTGACGATGTCGGTGGACTCGCCGACGCCGCGCGCGAACAGCTCGACGTTCTCGAAGCCGGGCGTCTCGATGTAGCCATAGCCGGAGTTGCGCAGCGGGGCGGCGATCGCCTCGCGCACGGCCAGGTACTTGGCGGAGTCGGGCGGCAGCAGGTCGTACGTGCCCTTGGGGGCCTTGAAGGTGCTCACGGAAGGTCTCTCGTCACATTCCTCGTCGGGGCGCCTCGGCGCCCTGGCCGGCCGCCACCTGCCGCAGATACGGGTTGGTGGCGCGCTCCTGGCCGATGGTCGTCTGGGGGCCGTGGCCGGACAGCACCACGGTCGGATCGTCGAGCGGCAGGACGACACGGGCGAGGGACGCCAGCATGTCGTCCATGGAGCCGCCCGGCATGTCCGTGCGTCCGATGGAGCCGGCGAACAGCAGGTCGCCCGAGAAGAGGATCGGCGGGATGTCCGCCGCCTCGGGCAGGCCGAAGGTCACCGACCCCTTGGTATGGCCCGGCGCGTGCGCGACCGTCAGCTCCATGCCCGCCAGGTGCAGCTTCGCGCCGTCGGTCAGCTCCCTGACGTCGTCCGGCTCCCCCACGGTGAGTTCGCCCATCAGCGGCATGCCGATGCTGCGGCCGATCCCCTTCTCGGGGTCGCTCATCATGTAGCGGTCGTCGGGGTGGATCCAGGCCGGCACGTCGTGCGCGCCGCACACGGGGACGACCGAGGCCACGTGGTCGATGTGGCCGTGGGTGAGGACGACGGCGACGGGCTTGAGCCGATGCTTGGCGAGTGCGTCCTCGACTCCCTGGGCGGCCTGGTGGCCGGGGTCGATGATCACGCACTCCTCACCGGCGGCGGGGGCGACGAGGTAACAGTTCGTCCCCCAGGCCCCGGCGGGGAACCCGGCAATGAGCACGTTCGTCCTTGGTTTGTGTCGGTACGGGTGGGCTGCGGGCGGGCTGCGCCCGTGGTCAGAGCCTACCGGCGGTGCCGTTTCCTCAGCTAACCCATATACGGTACGGGGCTACACGCACGCGGTCGGTTCGTCACGCGCACGCGTGCCGGTCGGCACACACGACGCATCACGACGCATGAGGAGAGAACCCGGTGGTCAGCCAGGAGCAGCGGCGGCGTCAGCTCGCCCGGGAGAAGTTCTTGCGGCAGCAGCAGCGACGCACCTCCGCGCGCCGCAAGGCACGCATGCGCAACGCGGCGATCGCCTCGGGGCTCGGCGTCGTCCTGATCGGCAGCGGCGCGTTGTACGCGACCGGAGTGGTCCTCGGGGACGACGACGACAAGACGAACGCGAGCGCGGAGGTCACCCCGAGCGCCTCCGCGAGCAGCAAGGCGGCGGACCCGTGCGACAAGCCCGCCGACGGCAAGGCCGCGACGCAGACCTGGAAGAAGGAACCTGCGATGGCCATCGACACGTCGGCGAAGTACTCGATGAAGCTGTCGACCACCTGCGGTGACATAGACATCGCGCTGAAGGCGTCGGCGGCGCCGCACACGGTCAACTCGTTCGACTTCCTCGCGGGCAAGGGCTACTTCGACCACACGAAGTGCCACCGGCTGACCGACGCCGGCATCTACGTGCTCCAGTGCGGCGACCCTCAGGGCACCGGGACGGGCGGCCCCGGCTACACGATCCCCGACGAGAACCTGAAGGACGCGAGCCTCAAGGGCAACGTGTACCCGGCGGGCACGGTCGCGATGGCCAACCAGTACAACGCGCAGACGCAGCAGGGGCGCAACACCGGGGGCAGCCAGTTCTTCCTGGTCTACCAGGACAGTCAGCTGCCGCCCGACTACACGCCGTTCGGCACGGTGTCCGAGGCGGGCATGAAGGTGCTCAAGAAGATCGCGGACGCCGGGGCGCAGCCCATGGACCCGACGACGGGGAACACCGCGCCCAACGCGACGGTCGTGATCAACAAGGCGACGGTCACGAAATCCTGACCCCCATCTGCGGAATTTCGGTCGCGCGGGATGCGGACAGGCCCCCCGCCGGTCGCCTATGTTGGCCGTGACGAAACTGTGGACGATGCCCGGGGGCAGCAGAGCCCTCCGCAGGCATCATGTGGAGGAGGCGCTGTGAGCAGCGACCCGTGGGGCCGCGTCGACGAGACGGGGACCGTGTACGTGCGTACGGCCGACGGCGAGAAGGTCGTCGGTTCCTGGCAGGCAGGCTCCCCCGAGGAGGCGCTGGCCTATTTCGAGCGCAAGTACGAGGGCCTGGTTGTCGAGATCGGCCTCCTCGAGAAGCGAGTGAAGACCACCGACCTGTCGTCGAAGGACGCCCTGGCCGCCGTCGCGCACCTGCGCGAGCAGGTCGACGCGCACCACGCGGTCGGTGACCTGGAGGCGCTGCGGACCCGGCTGGACAAGCTCGTCGAGCTGGTGGACAAGCGCCGCGAGGAGCGCAAGGCACAGCGGGCCAAGCAGTCCGACGAGGCGCGGGGCGCCAAGGAGGCGCTGGTCGCCGAGGCCGAGGAGCTGGCGCAGTCCGACCAGTGGCGGGCGGCCGGCGAGCGGCTGCGGTCGCTGGTGGACACCTGGAAGGGGCTGCCGCGCCTGGACCGCAAGTCCGACGACGAGCTGTGGCACCGCTTCTCGCATGCGCGCTCGGCATTCTCCAAGCGCCGCAAGCAGCACTTCGCGCAGCTGGACGCGCAACGCGAGGAGGCCCGCCGGACCAAGGAGCGGCTGGTCGCGGAGGCCGAGGCGCTGTCGAACTCGACGGACTGGGGACCGACGGCCGCGCGGTACCGCGACCTGATGTCCGAGTGGAAGGCCGCGGGCCGCGCCCAGCGCGAGCACGAGGACGAGCTGTGGAACCGCTTCCGCGGCGCCCAGGACGTCTTCTTCGCCGCCCGCAGCTCGGTCTTCGCCGAGCGGGACGCGGAGCAGGCGGAGAACCTCAAGCTCAAGGAGGAGCTGGCCGAGGAGGCCGAGAAGATCCTGCCGGTCACGGATCTCAGGGCGGCCCGTGCCGCGTTCCGCTCGGTCAACGAGCGCTGGGAGGCCATCGGCCACGTGCCGCGTGACGCCCGGCCGAAGGTCGAGGGCCGGATGCACGCCGTGGAGCGGGCGATCCAGGAGGCCGAGGAGGCGGAGTGGCGCCGGACCAACCCGGAGGCACGCGCGCGTGCCGAGGGCCTGACCGGTCAGCTCCAGGCCGCCGTGGACAAGCTGCGCTCCCAGATCGAGCAGGCGCGCGCCCAGGGCAACAACGCCAAGGCCGACAAGCTCCAGCGGGAGCTGGACGGCCGGCAGGCCCTGCTGGACCAGGCCCTGAAGGGCCTCCAGGAGTTCGGCGGCTGACACACGGACGAGAGGGGCTCCCGTACGGTGCGTACGGGAGCCCCTCTCGTCCGTGCGCGGTGCTCGCGGGCCCTACGACGGCCTGCGCGCCGACGTCACCCGGTACACGTCGTACACGCCCTCGACGCCCCGTACGGCCTTCAGGACGTGCCCGAGGTGCTTCGGGTCGCCCATCTCGAAGGTGAAGCGCGAGGTGGCGACGCGGTCGCGGGAGGTCTGGACGGCCGCGGAGAGGATGTTGACGTGCTGGTCGGACAGCACGCGCGTGACGTCCGACAGCAGCCGGGAGCGGTCCAGCGCCTCGACCTGGATGGCAACCAGGAAGACCGAGGACTGGGTGGGCGCCCACTCGACCTCGAGGATGCGCTCGGGCTCGCGGGAGAGCGAGTCCACGTTCACACAGTCGCTGCGGTGAACCGATACTCCGCTGCCGCGGGTGACGAAGCCGATGATCGGGTCGCCGGGGACGGGCGTGCAGCAGCGGGCCAGCTTGACCCACACGTCCTCGACGCCCTTGACGACGACGCCCGGGTCGGCGCTGGTGCGGCGTTTGCGGCCGCGGCCGCGCGCGGGCGGTACCGACTCGTCGATCTCCTCGGTGGCGGCCTCCTCGCCGCCGAGCGCCTGGACCAGCTTCTGCACGATGTTCTGCGCGGAGACGTGGCCCTCGCCGATCGCCGCGTACAGCGCGGAGATGTCCGAGTAGCGCATCTCGTGCGCCAGGGTGACCAGGGAGTCGCCGGTCAGGATGCGCTGGATCGGCAGGTTCTGCTTGCGCATGGCGCGGACGATGGCGTCCTTGCCCTGCTCGATCGCCTCGTCGCGGCGCTCCTTGGAGAACCAGCCGCGGATCTTGTTGCGGGCCCGCGGGGACTTGACGAAGCCGAGCCAGTCGCGGGAGGGGCCGGCGCCGGCCGCCTTGGAGGTGAAGACCTCCACCAGGTCGCCGTTGTCCAGGGTGGACTCCAGCGGGACGAGGCGGCCGTTGACCCGGGCCCCTATGGTGCGGTGGCCGACCTCGGTGTGGACGGCGTAGGCGAAGTCCACGGGTGTGGCACCGGCCGGGAGCGCGATGACGTCGCCCTTGGGGGTGAAGACGAAGACCTCGTTGCGGGAGAGGTCGAAGCGCAGGGACTCCAGGAACTCGCCGGGGTCCTCGGTCTCCTTCTGCCAGTCCAGCAGCTGCCGCAGCCACGCCATGTCGTTGATGGCGTCCTTGTCCTTGCCCGAGGTCTTGGGCACGTCCGTGCGGACCTTGGAGGCGCCGGCGACGGCCTCCTGCTTGTATTTCCAGTGCGCGGCGATGCCGTACTCGGCGCGGCGGTGCATGTCGAAGGTGCGGATCTGCAGCTCGACCGGCTTGCCGCCCGGCCCGATGACCGTCGTGTGCAGCGACTGGTACATGTTGAACTTGGGCATCGCGATGTAGTCCTTGAACCGCCCCGGAACCGGGTTCCAGCGGGCGTGGACCGTGCCCAGCGCCGCGTAGCAGTCGCGGACGGTGTCCACGAGGACGCGGATGCCCACCAGGTCATAGATCTCCGCGAAGTCACGGCCGCGGACGATCATCTTCTGGTAGACGCTGTAGTAGTGCTTGGGGCGGCCGGTGACGGTCGCCTTGATGCGGGCCGCGCGCAGGTCCTGCTGGACCTCGTCGGTGACGACGGCGAGGTACTCGTCGCGCTTGGGGGCGCGCTCGGCGACCAGGCGGACGATCTCGTCGTACATCTTGGGGTAGAGGATCGCGAAGGCGAGGTCCTCCAGCTCCCACTTGATGGTGTTCATGCCCAGCCGGTGGGCGAGCGGCGCGTAGATCTCCAGGGTCTCGCGCGCCTTCTTCTCCTGCTTCTCGCGCTTGAGGTAGCGCATGGTGCGCATGTTGTGCAGGCGGTCGGCGAGCTTGATGACCAGGACACGCGGGTCCTTGGCCATGGCGACGACCATCTTGCGCACGGTCTCCGCCTGCGCGGCCTCGCCGAACTTGACCTTGTCCAGCTTGGTGACGCCGTCGACGAGCAGAGCGACGACGTCGCCGAAGTCGCGGCGCAGGTCGTCCAGGCCGTACTCGGTGTCCTCGACCGTGTCGTGCAGCAGCCCGGCCATCAGCGTGGCCGGATCCATGCCGAGCTCGGCGAGGATCGTGGTGACGGCGAGGGGGTGCGTGATGTACGGGTCGCCGCTCTTGCGCTTCTGGCCGCGGTGCCAGCGCTCGGCGACCTGGTAGGCGCGCTCGATCTGGCGCAGCGTCGCCGTCTCGATCTTGGGGTCGTTGCTACGCACTATCCGCAGCAACGGCTCCAGGACCGGGTTGTACGGGTTCGCGCGCTGCACGCCGAGGCGGGCGAGGCGGGCGCGGACGCGGTTGGAGGAGCCGGAGCGGGCGGGCTGGCCTGCGGGCGTACGGACCACGGGCGCGTTCTGGGGGCGCTCGGGCGGCAGCGGCTTGGGACGCGGCTGCTGCTCGGCGGGCTTGTCGACCGGCGCGGACGGGGCGTGCTGGATCGGCCCACGCGTGTCGTTCTTCGCCTGGGGCGCGCTCGGCGCGGGCTTCGCCGCGGGCGCCGAGGCGGACTCGGGCTTTGCGGCGGTCAGTGGCTGGGCCTCGTCTGGCAAGAGGACTCCTCGTGCGCGATCCGGGTCCCCCGGTCAGGCTCCGGATACCCCATGGTAGCGATCCTGCGTCCCAGGATCGCCTTCAGGCCGAAGGGAGGGCCTTCGACGGGAGAAACGCCGGAGGCGGGCGCCGGATTCCTCCGGGCCCGCCTCCGGGTGCGGCTCAGGCCGCGTCAGACGGTGAGCAGCGCTTCCAGCGGGGCGTCGGCCAGGGCGGGCTCCAGCCGGGCACGTCCGCCGAGGAAACCCAGCTCCATGAGCACGGCGAGGCCCGCGACCTGTGCGCCCGCCCTGCGGATGAGCTGGACGGAGGCCTCGGCGGTGCCGCCGGTGGCGAGGACGTCGTCGACGATCAGCACACGGTCGCCGGCGCTCAGGTCCTCGGCGTGCACCTCGATCTCGGCCGACCCGTACTCCAGGTCGTAGGCCTGGCCGAGGGTGGCTCCGGGGAGCTTGCCCGCCTTGCGTACGGGGACGAAGCCGAGTCCCGACCGCAGGGCGACCGGGGCGCCGAGGATGAAGCCCCGGGCCTCCAGTCCGACGACCTTGGTGGCACCGGTGCGCCCGGCGACCTCGGCGAGGGCGTCGGTGAGCGCGGTGAAGGCCGCCGGGTCGGCCAGGAGCGGGGTGATGTCCTTGAACACCACGCCCGGCTCCGGGTAGTCGGGCACGTCCCGGATGCGGCTGAGCAGCAGCGCCTGGATGTCTGCGAGTCCGGTCATCGGCGCTTCCCCGAGGGTCGGCCGCGGCCCCGGTTGCGGGACGCGGGCTGGTTGCGGGGGCCGACGACCGCGGGTGCGGCGTCCTCGGGCTCGTCGTCGTACGGCCCGTCGGTGACGGCCGGATCCGCCGGCTCGCCCTTGGCCGCGGCCTGGGCGCGCTTGGCGAGGACGCGCTTCTTGAGGGACTTCATCTGCGGCTCGGCCTCCTTGAGGTCGGCGACCAGCGGCGTGGCGATGAAGATCGAGGAGTACGCACCGGCCGCGAGGCCCACGAACAGCGACAGCGAGATGTCGTTGAGCATGCCGGCGCCGAGGACACCGCCGCCGATGAACAGCAGGCCGCCCACCGGGAGCAGCGCGACCACCGTGGTGTTGATGGAACGGACCAGAGTGCTGTTGATCGAGCGGTTGGCGATCTCGCTGTAGGTCCAGCGGGTCTGCTTGGTGATGTCCTTCGTCTGCTCCTTGAGGCTGTCGAAGACGACGACCGTGTCGTAGAGCGAGTAACCGAGGATCGTGAGCAGACCGATCACCGTGCCCGGCGTGACCTCGAAGCCGACGAGGGCGTAGATGCCGACGGTGATGGTGATGTCGTGGATCAGCGCGATGAACGCGGCGAGCGCCATGCGCCACTCGAACGCGATCGCCAGGTAGATCACGACCAGGACCATGAAGATCGCCAGGCCCTGCCAGGCCTTGTTCGCGATCTGGTCACCCCAGCTGGGGCCGACCAGGTCGGCGTTGATCTTCTCCGCGTCGACCTTCAGGTCCTTGGAGAGGTCGTCCTTGATCTGGTCCGACTTGCCGGTGTCGATGCCCGCGATCTGGATGCGCAGGCTGCCGTCGCCGAGCTTCTGGACGATCGCGTCGTGGCCGGAGGCGTCCTCCGCGAACGTCTCCGCCTGGGACACCGAAGTGCTCATGTTCTTCGGGGTGGTGAAGACCGCGCCGCCCTGGAACTCGATGCCCATGTGCAGACCGCGCACCGCCAGGCCGACGATGGCCGTGATGGTGATCAGGATGGAGATGCCGTACCAGATCTTGCGGTTCTTGATGAAGTCGTAGCCGACCTCGCCATGGTGCAGCCGGGCGCCGAGCTTGCCGAGCTTCGACATCTCTCACGCCTCCTTCGGGTCGACAGGGCCGGCGGACGGACGACGGGTGCGGCGCAGCGGCGGCTTGGCACCCAGGGCCTTCGGGTCGAGCCCGGACCACTTGTGGCCGCTCGCGAAGAACTTGCGGCGGGCCATGAGCTGGAGCAGCGGCTTGGTGAAGAGGAACACCACCACCACGTCGAGCAGAGTGGTCAGACCCAGGGTGAACGCGAAGCCCTGGACCTTGCCGACGGTGACGATGAAGAGCACCGCCGCGGCGAGGAACGACACGAAGTCGGAGACCAGGATGGTGCGCCGGGCGCGCGGCCAGCCGCGCTCGACCGCGGGGCGCAGCGAGCGTCCCTCCCGGATCTCGTCGCGGACGCGTTCGAAGAACACGATGAACGAGTCCGCCGTGATGCCGATGGCGACGATCGCTCCGCAGACGGCCGGCAGGTTCAGCGCGAAGCCGATGGTCGGGCCGAGCAGCGCCATGATCACGTACGTCAGGCCGGCGGACACCAGCAGCGAGGCGACGGCGATGAAGGACAGACCGCGGTAGTACAGCAGCAGGTAGAGGACGACCAGCGCGAGGCCGATCGCGCCGGCGATCAGGCCGGCCTTCAGCTGCTCACCGCCGAGCGCGGCGGTGACGGTGGTGACGCTGTCCTCCTTGAAGCTCAGCGGCAGCGCACCGTAGGACAGCATGTTGGCGAGGCTCTGCGCCTCTTCCTGGTCGAAGCTGCCGGAGATCTCCGCGCTGCCGCCGGTCAGGGCCTGGCTGACGTAGGGGTCGGAGACGACCTCGTTGTCCAGGACGATGGCGAACTGGTTCTGCGGGGACTGGTTCTGGGCGAGCTTGCCGGTGATGTCCGCGAACTTCTTGGAGCCGGAGTCCGTGAACTTCATCGTGACGGTCCAGCCGGCGGCGGTCTGCGTGTTGAAGACCGCCTGGGCCTTGTCGACGTCGGTGCCGTCGACCGCGGCCGGGCCGAGGATGTACTTCTGCCACTGGCCCTGCGAGCTCTGGCCGCAGGCCACCGTCGAGTCGCCGGGCTTGGCGCCGTCGCCGGCCTTGGCGCGGTCCGCCTTCTTCGTGCAGTCGAGGGCGGCGTACTGGGCCTGGAGCTTGGCGGTCGCGTCGTCGCCGGAGGCACTGGCGCCGGTGCTCGGGGACGGGGACGCGTCGCCGGTGGCCTTGCCGGAGGCGGACGGGCTGGGGTCGGCCTTCAGGGCGTCGGTGACCGCGCGGCCCTGGGTGGTGGCACTGGCCGAGGCGGAGCCGGACGGCGAGGAGCTCGCCTTTTCCTTGTCCGTCGCCTTGTCGGTCGCCTTGTCCGTCGCCTTGTCGGGGGCACCGGAGGCGCTCGGCGAAGGGCTGCCCGTCGCGGCGGCACCGGAGAGTTCGGTGGCGATGACCGGACGGAAGTAGAGCTTGGCGGTGGTGCCGACCTGGGCCCGGGCTTCCTTGGAGTTCGTACCCTTGGGGATGTTGACGATGATGTTCCGGTCGCCCTGGGTCTGAACCTCGGCCTCGGAGACGCCCAGACCGTTGACACGGTTGTTCATGATGTCAACGGCGGTGTCCATGTTGGTCTTGTTGATCGCGGACTCCTGGCCGGGTTCCGAGACCGCCCTGAGGGTGATGCTCGTACCGCCGGCCAGGTCGATCCCGAGACGCGGAGTCGTGTGTCCGGAGGCGAACATGCCTCCCGTGAGCGCCGCGATGACGATCACGATCAGGGCCAGCGAGCGCCCGGGCCTGCTCTGAGCGCTCGCGGTCTTTCCCTTTTTAGGTGCTACCACCTGTTCGTACTCCCTCTCGAGCCGCGTCACGCCGGGACGGCGCACCGGCGGCCATCACATGGTGTGGGGATCCGCGCGACGCGCGGGGTGCACGGGAACGGTCCGTGCACCTCGGGGCGCGGCTACTTCGCCTCGGAGCCGCCGTCGGACTTCTTCGGCTGCTCGTCCGCCTTCGTCGCCTCGGCGGATGCGGCGTCGGCCGTCGGCTCGTCGGCCGCGTCCTTCTTGCCGAGGTCGACGGACTTGTCGTCGGAGTCGGCGGCGGCCGGGGCGTCGGTCTCGGTGAGGGAGGAGGCGTCGTCCGGAACGACGTCGGCGTCGGACTTCAGGTCGTGCTCGATGCCGTGGACGATGCGGTTGTACTCGTCGTCGGTGAGGACGGCGCCGATGGAGTTCTTGGCGAAGAGCAGTTCGACGCCCGGACCGGCGTCGAGGAGGACCGTGTCCTCGTTGACCTCCTTGACCGTGGCGTACATGCCCCCGATGGTGCGGACGCCGGAACCGGGCTGCATCTGGTTCCGCATGTCGGCGGCCTGCTGCTGCTTCTTCTTCGCCGACCGGGTCATCAGGAACATGGCCCCGATGAGCACGATGAACGGGAGGAGGGTCACGAGACTCACGGGTCGGTACTTCCTTCACACGACCGCGATGGTGAGCGGCCTGATGGTTGGGGGTGTGTGCGCCACCGGCAGGGGCGGCATCGGCGGAGTCTAAGCGAGTCCGCGCGCATGGAACAACGCTCAGCATGGCACCGGGGTTCCTGCTCCGGCGAATGTCGTCGCCGCGGCGGGGGTGTCACGCCCCGAACAGGTCCTGTTGTCCGTTTCCGGAGGTCTGCGCCCGCGGCGGGGTGAGGCCGAGATGCGCCCACGCCGCCGGGGTCGCGACCCGTCCGCGCGGGGTGCGGGCCAGCAGGCCCTCCCGTACGAGGAAGGGTTCGGCGACCTCTTCCACTGTCTCACGCTCCTCCCCCACCGCGACGGCGAGCGTGGACAGACCGACGGGACCGCCGCCGAACAGCTTGAGCAGTGCCTCCAGCACGGCCCGGTCGAGGCGGTCCAGCCCCCGGGCGTCGACCTCGTAGACCGCGAGGGCGGCGGCGGCGATCTCCTGGGTGATCAGGCCGTCGGCCTTGACCTGGGCGTAGTCGCGGACACGGCGCAGCAGGCGGTTGGCGATGCGGGGGGTGCCGCGGGAACGGCCGGCGATCTCGGCGGCGCCGGCGGTGTCGATCTCGACGTCGAGCAGGCCCGCGGAGCGATGGACCACGCGTTCCAGTTCGGCCGGTCCGTAGAACTCCATGTGCGCGGTGAAGCCGAAGCGGTCGCGCAGCGGAGGCGGCAGCAGGCCCGCGCGTGTGGTGGCACCGACCAGGGTGAACGGGGGCAGTTCGAGCGGGATGGCGGTGGCGCCCGGCCCCTTGCCGACGATGACGTCGACGCGGAAGTCCTCCATCGCCATGTAGAGCATCTCCTCGGCGGGCCGGGACATGCGGTGGATCTCGTCCAGGAAGAGGACCTCGCCCTCCTGGAGGGAGGAGAGGATCGCGGCGAGGTCTCCGGCGTGCTGGATGGCGGGGCCGGAGGTGATGCGGATCGGGGCGCCCATCTCGGCCGCGATGATCATCGAGAGGGTGGTCTTGCCGAGGCCGGGAGCACCGGAGAGCAGGACGTGGTCGGCGGTGGCCCCGCGCGCGCGTGCGGCGCGCAGGACGAGGTCGAGCTGCTCGCGGACCTTCTCCTGGCCGATGAACTCGCCCAGGTCCTTGGGGCGCAGGGCCGCCTCCACGGCCTGGTCCTCGCCATCGGCGACCGAGTCCACCAGCCGCTCTCCGGCGGCCTCGGTGTCGGTCGTGTCGTCCCAGTTCATGAGGTGTGCCTCGGCTCTCGCTACGGACTATCGGGCGCGGTTCAGTGTCTGCAGGGCGGCCTTGAGCAACTGCCCCACCTGAGGTGTGCCCCCGGCGGCCTCCGCCTGGGGTGCCACGGCGGACACGGCCTCGTCGGCCTCCCGGGTCGCGTACCCCAGACCGATGAGGGCGGCGTGCAGCTGGTCGCGCCAGCCCGCGCTGACCGGGGCGCCGACGGCGGGGGTCCCGACCGGTTCGCCGAGACGGTCCCTCAGTTCCAGGAGCAGCTTCTGGGCGCCCTTTTTGCCGATGCCCGGGACGGCGGTCAGGGCCTTCTCGTCCCCGGTGGAGACGGCCCTGCGCAGCGCGTCGGGGCTGTGCACGGCGAGCATCGCCTGCGCCAGGCGGGGGCCGACGCCGCTGGCGGTCTGGAGTAGCTCGAAGACCTGGCGTTCGTCGTCGTCGGCGAAGCCGTACAGCGTCAGGGAGTCCTCGCGCACGACGAGGGAGGTGGCGAGCTTGGCGGGCTTGCCGACGCGGAGGGCGGAGAGCGTGTTCGGCGTGCACTGGACGGCCATGCCGACGCCACCGACCTCGACCACCGCGGTGTCGGGGGCGAGGGCGGCGACCGTGCCGCTGACGAAAGCGATCATGCCGTGTGGCCTTTCGGTGCGTGCGGGGCTTTCGGGATGCGCGGGCTTCCCGGTGCCTGGGGGGACCGGGAGGCGTGCAGGGCGGCGGCCTGCTGGAGCCGGTTCTGCGCGGGGGACCGCCAGATGTGGCAGATGGCCAGTGCGAGCGCGTCGGCGGCGTCGGCGGGCTTCGGGGGCGCGTCCAGCCGCAGCAGGCGGGTGACCATGGCACCCACCTGGGCCTTGTCGGCGCGTCCGCTGCCGGTGACCGCGGCCTTGACCTCGCTGGGAGTGTGCAGGGCGACGGGGATGCCGCGGCGGGAGGCGCACAGGATGGCGACGGCACTGGCCTGGGCGGTGCCCATCACCGTGCGGACGTTGTGCTGGCTGAAGACGCGTTCCACGGCGACGAACTCCGGCCGGTACTCGTCCAGCCACTGTTCGATGCCCTGCTCGACGACGACGAGGCGGTGGCCGAGATCGGCGTCCGCGGGGGTGCGGACGACACCGACGCCGAGCATGGTCAGCGGCCTGCCCGCGACGCCCTCGACGACACCGATCCCGCAGCGGGTCAGCCCCGGGTCCACCCCCAGTACACGCACGCCCACGCCTTCCCTCGATCACCTGTTTGTGCAGGCTATCGGGTGCCACCGACAACGGCGGGGGGGGGGGGGGGGGGGGGGGGCCCCCCCCCCCCCCCCCCCCCCCCCGCCCCTGCTGACACCCCGTACGAGCGCTACGGCACGTGCACCCACTGCGCCTTGGACGGCGTTCCCTCACCGTCGGTGGCGAACAGCATGTACC
>NZ_JBIWJA010000024.1:0-120723 GCF_044764905.1 Streptomyces sp. NPDC093586
GAAGACCCCAAGCCGTTCATCTGGACCAAGACCGCCGAGGAAATCCTCGACTCCCTCGCCCGCATCTGCCGACGGATCTCTGGCGCAGGACACTAGGGCCGCGGCAGGGGACGTTCGCCCCGTCGCGACGCCCGGCACGCTCCCCCGGAGGGGGTGCCCTCGCTCGCCGCACCGGCCGGAAGCCCGCGTACGTCCGGTACGAGGGCTTCCGGCCGGCACTCCCCCAGCCTCCGGCCGAGGGACCTCCAGAGCACGCACCGGACGCCGCTCCTCACCGGGCGAACGTCGCCTGCCGCGGCACCAGCGGCGGGAAGCCTCAGTCGGCCGTGGCGTCCAGTGCCACGGCCGGTGCGTTGACGGGGCGGGCCGTGCCCGAGGGGGCGAGGACGAACAGCGGGAGTTCCAGGAGCCCGGCGCGGGCGCGGGCGTCGTCGGTGTACCCGGCGAGGGAGAAGTAGAGGCCCTGCGCGGACTGTGCCATGGCCGTCAGCCACAGGCACTCCACGTCCCGCGCCGAGGCGGGGTCCGTCGCCGGGTCCACCCGGACCACGATCCCCGGCGCGGCCAGCCCGATCCCGGACGGCGGCCGCCGGTCGGCGCGGCGAACGTCCCGGTGGCCGAGGCTCCGCAGGTACAGGACGGCGGCGGTGACCGCGTCGCGGGCCGTGCGGATCGGGACGGCCCGGTGCGCCGGGACCCGTGAGCCGGGAGGCCGCCCGGTACGGCCCGCCGCCCGGTCCACCGGTACGCACAGCACCGCCCCGCAGGGGCAGCCCAGTTCAGGGCGCGGCCACTGGTTCTCGGTCCCGCAGGCCGTGCAGCGCACGTCGATCCACTCCTCGTCCCAGTCCCGGTGGGTGACCACCGTCGGACTCCCGTGGGGGTCCAGCGCCGGGGCGACGGGCGTGCCGCACGCGCACGGGTACGACGGTGCCGTGTAGCGGTGCCGGCGCCCGCAGGCGGCGCAGCACACCGAGAGGGACTCGGACATGCCCCCCATCGTCCTCCGGACGGCCCCGTCCTGTCCGCGTCTTGCCCGGTCCGTGTCCCGGCTCTCGTCCCGTCCGGATTCCGGCTCTCGTCCCGTCCGGGTTCCGGGTCCTGTCCGTGTCCCGGCGGTCCCGGTCTCTTGACGGCCCCCGGCCGCCCACTTACATTACTTCCAGATCGTAGAAAGCAAATTTCGCTATACGGAAAAGCTACGGAACGACTCACCGCGGGGCGCGACGGGAGTGCGAATCCGGCAGCCGGAGCAGGAGTACTCGATGGCTCGTATGACCGCTGCCCGAGCGGCAGTTGAGATCCTCAAGCGCGAGGGCGTCACCGACGCGTTCGGTGTGCCGGGCGCGGCGATCAACCCCTTCTACGCGGCGCTCAAGGCCTCCGGAGGCGTCAACCACACCCTCGCCCGGCACGTCGAGGGCGCCTCGCACATGGCCGAGGGCTACACCCGCACCCACGCCGGCAACATCGGCGTCTGCATCGGTACCTCGGGACCGGCCGGCACCGACATGATCACCGGCCTGTACTCGGCGATCGGCGACTCGATCCCGATCCTGTGCATCACCGGCCAGGCGCCGACCGCGGTGATCCACAAGGAGGACTTCCAGGCCGTCGACATCGCCTCCATCGCCAAGCCGGTGACCAAGATGGCGGTCACCGTCCTGGAGGCCGCGCAGGTCCCCGGCGTCTTCCAGCAGGCGTTCCACCTGATGCGCTCCGGCCGGCCCGGCCCCGTCCTGATCGACCTGCCGATCGACGTCCAGATGACGGAGATCGAGTTCGACCCCGACACCTACGAGCCGCTCCCGGTCTACAAGCCGGCCGCGTCCCGCGCCCAGATCGAGAAGGCGATCGGCATGCTCAACGCCGCCGAACGCCCCCTGATCGTGGCCGGCGGCGGTGTCATCAACGCCGACGCCGCCGACCTCCTCGTGGAGTTCGCCGAGCTGACCGGCACCCCGGTCGTGCCGACCCTGATGGGCTGGGGCATCCTGCCCGACGACCACGAGCTGAACGCCGGCATGGTCGGCCTGCAGACCTCGCACCGCTACGGCAACGCGACCTTCCTGGAGTCGGACTTCGTCCTCGGCATCGGCAACCGCTGGGCCAACCGCCACACCGGCAAGCTGGACGTCTACACCGCCGGACGCACGTTCGTCCACGTCGACGTCGAGCCCACCCAGATCGGCAAGATCTTCGCCCCGGACTACGGCATCGCCTCCGACGCCAAGGCCGCGCTGGAGCTGTTCGTCGAGGTCGCGAAGGAGCTGAAGGCGGCCGGGAAGCTGCCCGACCGCTCCGCGTGGGCCGCCTCCGCGCAGGAGCGCAGGGCCACCCTCCAGCGCCGTACGCACTTCGACGACATCCCGATCAAGCCGCAGCGCGTCTACGAGGAGATGAACAAGGCCTTCGGCCCGGAGACCCGGTACGTCTCCACCATCGGCCTCTCGCAGATCGCCGGCGCCCAGATGCTGCACGTCTACCGGCCGCGGCACTGGATCAACTGCGGCCAGGCCGGCCCCCTCGGCTGGACCGTCCCGGCCGCGCTCGGCGTCGCCAAGGCCGACCCCGAGGCGCAGGTCGTGGCGCTCTCCGGCGACTACGACTTCCAGTTCATGATCGAGGAACTGGCCGTCGGCGCGCAGCACAAGATCCCCTACGTCCACGTCCTGGTGAACAACTCCTACCTGGGCCTGATCCGTCAGGCGCAGCGCGGGTTCGACATGGACTTCCAGGTCAAGCTGGAGTTCGAGAACATCAACTCGCCCGAGCTGGGCGTCTACGGCGTCGACCACGTCAAGGTCGCCGAGGGCCTGGGCTGCAAGGCGATCCGGGTGACCGACCCGAACGAGCTGGGCGCCGCCCTGGAGCAGGCCAAGAAGCTCGCCGCCGAGCACCAGGTGCCGGTGATCGTCGAGGCGATCCTGGAGCGCGTCACCAACATCTCCATGTCGGGCACCAACGACATCGGCAACGTCGTGGAGTTCGAGGAACTGGCGACCGAGCCGGGCCACGCCCCGACCGCGATCCGCCCGCTGAAGGTCTGACCCGCACGACCCGTACGGTCTTCGAGGGCGGCCCGTCTCCCGGACGGGCCGCCCTCGCGCATGTCCGGGGCCGCTCAGTCCCCGCCCCCTGAACCGCAGCCGCCCGTGTGCTCCCCGTGGCCCGCACCCCAGTCGCCCGAGACCGATTCATCGTACTCGTCGCGCCACCTGAGGAACCTGCGCCGGCCCAGGGAGAAGCGCACGGCCCCGGCCGGGGCGCCCCGGGCGTCCCGGGCCGTCAGCCCGGCCCGCAGCGCGAAGCGCGGCAGGAGCAGGCGCAGGGCGGCATCCCCGTGCAGGGCGACCGCGAGCAGTGTGCCGTCGTCCGTCAGCCCGTGCCTGGCCGGCGGCAGCGGATGCCGCTCCCGCCAGAACGCCACGCGGCGGCGGGCGCTCCGGGTCGGCCTCAGTGTGGGATAGCGCAGCAGTCCCTCCTCCGCGAGCGGGATGCGGCTCAGGGCCAGCGCGAGGCGCACGTCCGGGTGCCGGACCAGTTCGCGAGCGGTGAGCGGCTCGCGCAGACAGTCGAGGACGGTCCCCTCGAACGGCCCCAGCCCCTCCGGCTCCGGCCCCGTGGCGCACAGCGTCCGGCGGGGGCCGGTCTCGACGGCGCCTTTCAGGTGCAGGGCGACCACGGCCACCGTGACGGCGGCCGGCGGCCCGCCGCCCAGCAGCGCGATCTCGTGCGGCTCCCATCCGATGTCCGCGGCACTGTCCATGGCCTCACCCCCACGTGTGCCCGGGGATGTGCCCGCCGCGGGGCGGTTCAAGCACGCGGCGGGCGTTCTCGGAGGAGGACGTGAGGGATCCGTACGCGCGTTCAGCCCTCGTGGTGCTCGTGGTGCTCGTGGTGTTCGTGCAGCCCCGGCCAGTCGTCCGGGCCGCCGCCCTGCCACTCGACGAGGTCACTGGTGGCGACGTCGGTCACGTACAGGTCGGCCAGCCGCAGGATCTCGGCGACGTCGTCGAGGTGCGAGGCGACCCCGAGCGTCTCCTCGCCCGAGGTGACCCGGCGGGAGCCGTCCAGGGCCGGGGGACGGACCACGATGCGGGGATGCTCCGGTGGATGTGCCATGACTCCAGGGTGCTGCGGCCGCGGGGGGACCGCACCCCCGGCCCGTACCGGTACACGTGGCGGGACGGGGCCGGGCGCGCGAGCGCCGGACACGAAGAGGCGCCGGATGCGGGACCGTCCGCATCCGGCGCCTCTCGGCCCGGTGAGGGTTTTGGTGGGGAGGGATTGCCCGGGTGGTTCCCGTCCGACGGCGCGAGGCTGGGCGCGACAGGTCGTTCGCGCCGCCGGACGGAGTCTGTGGGCCTCTCGGCGTCCGCGGGCCTCTCGGCTCGTCGGGTCGCCGGAGGCGGAGGGGCTGGGACCGCGGCGGTTCACGACGGGACCGGTGACTCCTCCCCTCAGGTCGTAGGAGAAGCCCCGGGCCCTTGACCACCGCACTGGCTCGCAGGCCGCCGCGGTCCTCGCCCTGCCCGCGCCGGCACCGGGCGGCCACCCCTCATCCGGGCCGTTCCGGTGCCTGCGCGGGCCGCGCACACGGCCTCGACCTCCCCGTCGAGTCCCGTGGGCGAGCTGGTGGATCAGTCCTCGCGCAGGGCGCGGACCGCCTCCTCCACGCGCTTGCCGTACTCCGTGTCGGCGGCGTGGAAGTGCGCGAGGTTCTTCTGGACGACGTCCTCGCGGGAGACCTGGGACAGGCCGCCGGCGATGTTGGCGATCAGGCGCTTCTTCTCGTCCTCGGACATCAGGCGGTAGAGCTCACCGGCCTGGAAGAAGTCGTCGTCCTTGGTGTGCAGCGGCGCCTCGTGGGTGCCGGTGTGGCCGGAGACCGGGAGCGGCGCGGCCAGCGGGCGACCGGTCTCGACCGGGCCGTCGTACGAGTTCGGCTCGTAGTTCTTGGCGGCGCGCCCCTGGGAGTTGGACGCCATGAAGCCGTCGCGGCCGTAGTTGTTCGCACCGCCGGGCACGGCCTTCGGGGCGTTCACCGCGAGCTGGGTGTGGTTGACGCCCAGGCGGTAGCGGTGCGCGTCCGCGTAGGCGAACAGGCGGCCCTGGAGCATCTTGTCGGGGGAGGGGCCGATGCCCGGAACGAAGTTGTTCGGGGAGAACGCGGCCTGCTCGACCTCGGCGAAGACGTTGTCCGGGTTGCGGTCCAGCACCAGCCGGCCCACGCGGCGCAGCGGGTAGTCGCTGTGCGGCCACACCTTGGTCACGTCGAACGGGTTGAAGCGGTAGTTGGCCGCCTCGGCCACCGGCATCAGCTGCACGTACAGCGTCCAGGACGGGTGCACGCCCCGCTCGATCGCCTGCACCAGGTCCGTCTGGTGCGAGGTCGGGTCCTCGCCCGCGAGCTTCGCGGCCTCTTCGGCGGTCAGGCAGCGGATGCCCTGGTCGGTCTTGAAGTGGTACTTGACGAAGAAGGACTCGCCCTTGGCGTTCGTCCACTGGTAGGTGTGCGAGCCGTAGCCGTTCATGTGGCGGTACGACGCCGGGATGCCGCGGTCACCCATCAGCCAGGTCACCTGGTGCGTGGCCTCGGGGGAGTGCGCCCAGAAGTCCCAGACGTTGTCCGGCTCCTGACGGCCCGTGAACGGGTCGCGCTTCTGCGAGTGGATGAAGTCGGGGAACTTGATGGGGTCCTTGATGAAGAACACCGGGGTGTTGTTGCCGACGAGGTCGTAGTTGCCCTCCTCGGTGTAGAACTTCACCGCGAAGCCGCGCGGGTCGCGGACCGCGTCCGCGCCGCCGAGCGAGTCGGCCACGGTGGAGAAGCGCAGGAAGACCTCGGTGCGCTTGCCGACGGTGTTCAGGAAGTCGGCGTGCGTGAAGCCGGTGACGTCGTCGGTCACCTCGAAGTGGCCGTAGGCGCCGGAGCCGCGGGCGTGCACGACGCGCTCCGGGATGCGCTCGCGGTTGAAGCGGGCGAGCTTCTCCAGCAGGTGCTGGTCCTGGATCAGGAGCGGGCCGCCGATGCCGGCGGAGGCGGAGTTCTGGTTGTCGGCGACCGGGGCGCCGGACTCTGTCGTGAGCACGCGCTGCGACATCGGGGACCTTCCGTGCGAGGGGTCAGCGGAAAGCTGTTTCCGCTTCGTGGAGCCTAGATTTGGGGTGCTGAGCACGTCAACAGTTTGTTGAAGCATGGTTCCGGGGGGCGCCGCCGCTCGGGCGCGACAGGACAGGTGTCAGCGGCGGCGCCACCCGGAGATCTCGGGGCGGTGCGTCAGACCTGGGCGCCGGAGAGGCGCTCGACGGCCCGCAGCAGGGCCGAGTGGTCCAGGCCGCCGTCGCCCTGGGCGCGCAGGGACGCGACCAGCTGGGCGACCACGGCGCCGACGGGCAGCGCGGCGCCGACGTTGCGGGCGGCGTCGGTGACGATGCCCATGTCCTTGTGGTGCAGGTCGATGCGGAAGCCCGGCTTGAAGTCGCGGGCCAGGAAGTTGTCCTTCTTCCGCGTCAGCACGGTCGAGCCGGCCAGGCCGCCGTTGAGGACGTCGAGGGCGGCCTTCAGGTCCACGCCCGACTTCTCCAGGAAGACCACGGCCTCGGCGCACGCCTGGATGTTCACGGCGACGATGAGCTGGTTGGCGGCCTTCACGGTCTGGCCCGAGCCGTGCGGACCGCACAGCACGATGGTCTTGCCGAGGGCCTCCAGGATCGGCTTGGCCTCGTCGAAGTCGGCCTGCTCACCGCCGACCATGATGGACAGGACGGCCTCGATGGCGCCGGCCTCGCCGCCGGAGACGGGGGCGTCCAGGACGCGGACGCCCTTGTCCTTGGCGGCCTTCGCGAGGTCCACGGAGGTCTGCGGGGTGATCGAGGACATGTCGATCAGCAGCGCGCCGGACCTCGCGTTCTCCAGGATGCCGTCGGGGCCGTAGGCGATGGCCTCGACCTGCGGCGACGCGGGCACCATGGTGATGACGACGTCGGCGTCGCGCACGGCCTCGGCGATCGAGCCGGCCGCGGTGCCGCCGGCGGCGGCCAGACGGTCCAGCTTCTCCTTCTCCAGCGTGTAGCCGGTGACCTGGTAACCCGCCTTGATCAGGTTCTCGGACATGGGGGAGCCCATGATGCCGAGGCCGATCCAGGCGATCTTGGGAAGCGTGCTCATGATGGGTGCCTCTCTGAAAACTCTGGAAAGTTCCTGCGGGGTGGCGCTCAGCGGGCCGCGCGGGCCTCGGCCGGCAGCCAGGCGAAGGACTCGGCGCTGGGGGTGTCGCCCGGCTTGTACTCCAGGCCGACCCAGCCGTCGTAACCGGCCTTCTTCAGCTGGTCGAGCAGCTCCTCCAGCGGGAGCGAGCCCGTGCCCGGGGCGCCGCGGCCGGGGTTGTCGGCGATCTGCACGTGGCCGGTCTTCGCGGCGTACGCGTCGATCACCTGCGGGAGGTCCTCGCCGTTCATGGACAGGTGGTAGAGGTCCATGAGGAACTTGGCGTTGCCGAGTCCCGTCGCCTCGTTGACCTTGTCGACGACCCCGATCGCGGCCGGCGCCGACACCAGCGGGTACAGCGGCGACTCGGGCTTGTTCAGCGCCTCGATCAGCAGGATCGCGCCGATCCGGTCGGCCGCGCGGGCGGCGAGGACCAGGTTCTCCAGGGCGAGCCGGTCCTGCTCGGCCGGGTCCACACCCTCGACGCGGTTGCCGTACAGGGCGTTGAGCGCCGTGCAGCCCAGGGACTGCGCGAAGTCGGCGGCCACGTCGATGTTGGCGCGGAAGCGGTCCGACTCCTCGCCGGGGACCGACAGGGCGCCCCGGTCGGGGCCCGGCAGCCGGCCGGCGTAGAAGTTCAGCCCGGTGAGCTGGACGCCCGCGTCCTCGATCGCCTTCTTCAGGGCGTCGAGCTCGGACTGCTCGGGGGTGGGGGAGTCGATCCAGGGCCACCACAGCTCGACCGCGGTGAAGCCGGCCGCGGCGGCGGCCGCGGGGCGCTCCAGGAGCGGGAGTTCCGTGAAGAGGATCGACAGGTTGACGTTGAAGCGCTGGTCTGCGAATCCCATCGGGTGCCGCGCTCCCTTCCGTTGCGAGGGTGTTTCCGTATTACGGAAGTTCGTTTCTGCTTAACGGAAGATTGCCGAAGTCGGGCGGAGCTTGTCAAGAGGGGGCGGCGGAAAACGGGCACCGCGCGTTAGGTTGACCGGGTGCGATTGAGAGTGGAGTTCACGACCGAGCCCTTCGATCTCGACGAGGCGCCCGCCCACGCGGTCGTCGCCCGGGAGGTCGTCGAGGCCGCGGAGCTGGACGAGGTCGACGTCGGCCCGTTCGGCAACACCGCCGAGGGCGGCGCCGACGCGGTGCTCGACGCCGTGGACGCGCTGCTGCGCCGCTCGCTGGAGGCCGGCGCCACCCGGATCTCCCTCCAGGTCAACGTGATCGAGGAGGGCGAGCGGTGACCGGCCCCGCCGAGGAGCCCTTCATCGCGGCCGTGAAGCCCCTGGTCGACGCCATCGGCGGCGAGATGCTCCCGCCGGACGAGGCGAGTGGGGACGACGTCGTGCTCGCCTGGGAGGGCGCCGACGTCGTCGCCGTACGCCTGCCCCAGCTCGCCGACTCCCTCGACCACATCCTCGCCGCCATGGAACGCCGGCAGGGCAGGCCGCTGTCCGAACTGGACCGCAGGGCCAAGCAGGAGGTCGTCCGTACGCTGGAAGCGCGCGGCGCCTTCTCCGTGCGGCACGGCGTGGAGACCGTCGCGAGCGCGCTCGGCGTCAGCCGTTTCACCGTCTACAACTACCTCAACCGCGAGAAGGACTCCTGACCCGCACGGGAGCTCCACACGGCCCGCCGCCGTCCCGTAACCGGGCGGCGGCTTTTGTTACCCCGAATTTTCAACAAAGTGTTGACGCGTTGTTTCCGAGGGCGTTAGCTATCGGCACGCCCGTCCAGCACAAGGCCACGGAGGCTCCCGTGACGTCCACTTCCGCGTCGGGCCTGGCCCGTTTCAACGCTCTCGAGGAGACCGCGGCGCTCGCGGAACTCCATGAGGCGTGTGCCTCCACGGCGTGGGCCCGGCAACTGATCAGCGCCCGCCCCTTCGCCACCCCCGAGGACCTCTACACCGCGTCCGACGCCGCCATGGCCGAGCTGACCGCGGCGGACCTCGAGGAGGCGATGGCCGGGCACCCGCCGATCGGCCGCCCCAAGCCCGGCGACCCCACCTCCTCCCGCGAACAGGCGGGAATGGCCGGGGCCTCCGAGGAACTCAAGGCGGAGATGCTCGAACTGAACCTGGCCTACCAGGAGAAGTTCGGCCACGTGTTCCTCATCTGCGCCACCGGCCGGACCGGCGAGCAGATGCGGGACGCCGTCAAGGAACGGATCGGCAACTCGCCCGAGCAGGAACGGGAGATCGTCCGCACCGAACTGGGGAAGATCAACCGTATCCGGCTGGCCCGGCTGCTCGACGCCGCCTGACCCACCGCAAGCCGACCGACGTCGCTGCACACCGCAAGAGGACATCGCATGAGCACCGAGACCACCGCTTCCGTGTCCACGCACATCCTGGACACCAGCGTCGGCCGCCCCGCCGAGGGCGTCGCCGTCCACCTCTCCGCCCGCGGCGGACCCGAGGCGGACTGGCAGGCGCTCGGCGGCTCCGCGACCGACGCGGACGGGCGGTGCAAGGACCTGCCGGCACTGCCGGAGGGCACCACACACGTACGGCTCGACTTCGACACCGAGACGTACTTCGCCAAGAAACAAGCCGCGGCCCAGCAGGACGCCCCCGCGCTCCGGGACAGCGAGAACGGCCGGCCGGTGTTCTTCCCCGAGGTCACCATCACCTTCGCGGTGGTGCCCGGTGAGCACTACCACGTTCCGCTGCTGCTCAACCCGTTCGGCTACTCCGTTTACCGAGGGAGCTGACCGACACATGACCCGTTTCGTCCTGGGACAGAACCAGTACGGCAAGGCAGAGAACCGCGTAGTCAAGATCACGCGTGACGGCGACACGCACCACATCAAGGACCTGAACGTCTCCGTCGCCCTGTCCGGCGACATGGAGGAGGTCCACCGCAGCGGTTCGAACGCGAACGTCCTGCCCACCGACACCACCAAGAACACGGTGTACGCCTTCGCCAAGGAGCACGGGATCGAGAGCGCCGAGGACTTCGGCGTCAAGCTCGCCCGCCACTTCGTGGACAACACCGCGTCCATCACCCGGGCCCGCATCCGCATCGAGGAGTACGGCTGGGAGCGGATCGAGACCTCGCAGTCCGGCGCCCGCTTCGTCGGCTCCGACGAGATCGCCCACTCCTTCGTCCGCAAGGGCCAGGAGACCCGCGTCGCGCAGATCACCTACGACGGCCACGGCATCCAGGTGCTCTCCGGCTTCAAGGACCTGACCGTCCTGAACACGACCAACTCCGAGTTCTGGGGCTACCTGAAGGACAAGTACACCACCCTGAAGGAGGACTACGACCGCATCCTCGCCACCACCGTGTCCACCTGGTGGCGGCACAACTGGGACGGCATCGACTCCCACGCCCCGGCCTGGGACCGCTCGTACAACGGAGTGCGCAAGCACGCGCTCCAGGCGTTCGCCGAGACCTACTCGTACTCGCTCCAGCAGACCCTCTTCGAGATGGGTGTGCGGGTGCTGAACTCGCGCGACGAGGTCGACGAGATCCGCTTCTCGATGCCCAACAAGCACCACTTCCGCTCGGACCTGTCGCCCTTCGGGATCGACAACGAGGCCAAGGACGGCGCCGTGTACTACGCCGCCGACCGCCCGTACGGCCTGATCGAGGCCACCATCCTGCGCGACGGCGCCGAGCAACTCATCCCGGTCGACATGACCAACCTCTGACGCGGGAAGCACGCCGTCGGCCCGGCCTCCACGGGCCGGCGGCGCGCCACACCGGAGGGAACACCATGGCACAGCCTGCAACGGAGCCGGCGAAAGGCTCCTGTTCCACCCCGCCGGAGCACATCGAGGACGCCGTCACGTCCGTGCACCCGGTGGACGAGAAGCTCCACCCCTCGCGGCTCGTCCCCGCCGCACTCCAGCACATCGCCGCCATGTACGCGGGCGTTGTCACTCCTCCGCTCATCATCGGCCAGGCCTGCGGACTCGACCTCGAGGCCCGCACCCGGCTGATCGCCGCGTCGCTGCTCATCGCCGGCGTCGCGACGCTCCTGCAGACCCTCGGCGTCAAGGGCTTCGTCGGCAACCGGCTGCCCTTCGTCAACGCCGCCTCGTCGGCCGGCATCGCGCCGATCCTCGCGATCGCCGAGACCAACGACAAGGGCGACCAACTCCCCGCGATCTACGGCGCGGTGATGGTCGCGGGCGTCTTCTGCCTCGCCGTCGGCCCCTTCTTCGGGCGGCTGCTCAGGTTCTTCCCGCCCCTGGTGACCGGCGTCGTCATCACCCTGATCGGCGTCACCCTGATGCCGGTCCCGGTCGGCTGGGCCCAGGGCGGCGACAAGACCGCCGCCGACTTCGGCGCGATGAGCAACCTCGCGCTCGCCGCCTTCACCCTCGGCGTCATCCTCGTGATGCAGCGCTTCGGACGCGGCTTCTTCAAGCAGGTCGCCCTGCTCTTCGGCCTGTTGATCGGCACCCTGGCCGCCATCCCCTTCGGCATGGCCGACTTCAGCGCCCTCAGGACCGCCCCGGTCGCTGCCCTGCCGACGCCCTTCGCCTTCGGCGCTCCCGAGTTCCAGCCCGCGGCCATCCTGTCGCTGTGCATCGTGATGCTGGTCCTGATGACCGAGTCCAGCGCCGGCATGCTCGCCCTCGGCGAGATCTGCGACCGCCGCGCCGACGCCAAGGTCATCACCCGCGGCCTGCGCACCGACGGCCTCGCCACCCTGCTCGGCCCCGTCTTCGGCGGCTTCCCCACCTCCGCCTTCGCCCAGAACGTCGGCGTCGTCTCCCTGACCCGGGTCCGCAGCCGCTACGTCGTCGCCGTCGCCGGCGCCACCCTGCTGGTCCTCGGCGCCTTCCCGGTCCTCGGCGCGGTCGTCTCCCTGGTCCCCATGCCGGTCCTCGGCGGCGCGGGCATCGTCCTCTTCGGCTCCATCGCCGTCAGCGGCATCCGCACCCTGTCCGAGGCCGGACTGGACGACAGCTCCAACATCATCCTGGTCGCCGTGGCGCTCGGCGCGGGCATCATCCCGCTGGCCGCGCCCACCTTCTACGCCGACTTCCCGGCCTGGGCGCAGACCGTGCTCGGCTCCGGCATCAGCGCCGGCGCGCTCGTCGCGGTCACGCTCAACCTGTTCTTCCACCACCTCGGCACCCGGAGCCGCAGCACGGTTCCGGCACTCGAATCCTCCTAGGGTCCTGCCGTGCCCACCCCATGGGTACCCGACTCCCCGCCCGTGGGCCGCACTGACAGACAAGGAAGCAGCATGGCAGCAGCAGCGCCGGCCGAGCGCACGGTCATCGAGAACTGCGCGATCGCCACCGTGGACGCGCACGACACCGAGTACGCCTCGGGCCACGTGGTGATCGCGGGCAACCGGATCGAGTCCGTCGGTGCGGGAGCGGCACCCGAGGCCCTGGAGAACGTGGTCCGCCGGATCGACGCGACCGGGCACCTGGCCACCCCCGGCCTGGTCAACACCCACCACCACTTCTACCAGTGGATCACCCGCGGCCTGGCCACCGACCACAACCTGTTCGACTGGCTGGTCGCCCTGTACCCGACCTGGGCGCGCATCGACGAGCCGATGGTGTACGCCGCGGCACAGGGCTCGCTCGCCATGATGGCCCGCGGCGGCGTCACCACCGCCGCGGACCACCACTACGTCCACCCGCGGGGCTCCGGCGACCTGTCCGGCGCGATCATCCGCGCCGCCCGCGAGATGGGCGTCCGCTTCACCCTCGCCCGGGGTTCCATGGACCGCGGCGAGTCGGACGGCGGGCTGCCGCCGGACTTCGCGGTGGAGAGCCTGGACGACGCCCTCGCCGCCACCGAGGCCACCGTCCGCGAACACCACGACGCCTCCTTCGACGCGATGACCCAGGTCGCCGTCGCCCCCTGCTCCCCCTTCTCCGTCTCCACCGAACTGATGCGGCAGGGCGCCGAGCTGGCCCGCCGGCTCGGGGCGCGGCTGCACACCCACGGTTCGGAGACCGTGGAGGAGGAGAAGTTCTGCCACGAGCTGTTCGGCATGGGCCCGACCGACTACTTCGAGTCCACCGGCTGGCTCGGCGAGGACGTGTGGATGGCGCACTGCGTCCACATGAACGACGCGGACGTCGCCGCCTTCGCCCGTACGAGGACCGGCGTCGCGCACTGCCCGTCCTCCAACGCCCGCCTCGCCGCCGGCATCGCCCGCGTCCCCGACCTGCTCGCCGCCGGCGTCCCGGTCGGCCTCGGCGTCGACGGCACCGCCTCCAACGAGTCGGGCGAACTCCACACCGAACTGCGCAACGCCCTGCTCATCAACCGCCTCGGTGCCCACCGCGAGGCCGCGCTGACCGCCCGCACGGCGCTGCGCCTGGGCACCCACGGCGGCGCACAGGTCCTCGGCCGCGCCGCCGAGACCGGCTCCCTGGAGGCGGGCAAGCTCGCCGACCTGGTGCTGTGGCGGATGGACACCCTCGCCCACTCCTCGATCGCCGACCCGGTGACGGCCCTCGTCCTCGGCGCCGCCGCCCCGGTCACGGCGTCGTTCGTGAACGGCCGGCAGATCGTCGAGGACGGCAGGCTGCTCACCGTCGACGAGGACGCCGTCGCCCGCTCCACGCGGGACGAGGCACGCCGGCTCGCGCGGATCGCCGCGCGGGGCTGACCGCCGTACCGGGCTGAACACCGTACGACCGAACACCACATGATCTCCGGCCAGGAGGGACGGCTCCCAGGCCGGTAGCCGTGGACCCGAGCGGGGTCCACGGTGGCCGTCTCCGGGGTGCGCGCATCCGTGCGCGCCCCCCGGAACGGTGCCGTTCTCCCCGAACGGACCGTCCCGGTCCCGCACGACCACCCGCACCACCTCCACTGACACCCACGTCAGAGTCGACGTGTACCCGACCGGAGGAACGCCGCCGTGGCCGACCACCCTGTTGACGAAAAACTTCCACCGCTCAAGATGGCGACGACCGGCCTGCAGCACGTGGCCGCCATGTACGCCGGAGTCGTCGCCCCGCCCCTGATCGTCGGTGCGGCCATCGGCCTGAGCGCCACCGAGCTGACCTTCCTCACCGGGGCCTGCCTGTTCACCGCGGGCCTCGCCACCTTCCTGCAGACCCTCGGCATCTGGAAGATCGGAGCCCGCCTCCCCTTCGTCAACGGCGTCACCTTCGCCGGTGTCGCCCCCATGACCGCCGTCGTCGCCTCCACCGAGGACAAGTCCGACGCCCTGCCGATCATCTTCGGCGCGGTCATCGTCGCCGGCCTGCTCGGCTTCCTGGCCGCACCCGTCTTCTGCAAGGCGATCCGCTTCTTCCCGCCGGTCGTCACCGGCACGGTGATCACCCTCATCGGCATCTCCCTGCTCCCGGTCGCCTTCGGCTGGGCCCAGGGCCCCAGTCCCACGGCCGACGACTTCGGATCGGCGACCAACCTGGGCCTGGCGGGGATCACGCTCGTCATCGTCCTGCTGCTGCGCCGCTTCACCCGCGGTTTCGTGAAGCAGATCGCGGTGCTGCTCGGCCTGATCGCGGGCACGCTCATCGCGATCCCCTTCGGCGTCACGGACTTCGGCCCGGTCGCCGACGCGAACGTCGTCGGCTTCCCGACGCCGTTCCACTTCGGCGCCCCGCAGTTCCAGGTCGCCGCGATCCTGTCGATGTGCGTGGTGATGGTGGTCTCGATGACCGAGTCCACCGCCGACATGCTCGCCCTGGGCGAGATCGTGGACCGCCCGGCCGACGAGAAGACCATCGCGGCCGGCCTGCGCGCCGACACCCTCGGCTCGGCACTCAGCCCGGTCTTCAACGGCTTCATGTGCAGCGCCTTCGCACAGAACATCGGCCTCGTCGCGATGACGAAGATCCGCAGCCGCTTCGTCGTGGCCGCGGGCGGCGGCTTCCTGGTCCTGATGGGCCTGTGCCCGATGGCCGCCTCGCTGATCGCCGTCGTCCCCCGCCCGGTGCTCGGCGGCGCCGGCGTCGTCCTGTTCGGCTCGGTCGCGGCGAGCGGCATCCAGACCCTGGTCCGGGCGAGCCTGGACAAGGACAACAACGTCCTGATCGTGGCGGTCTCCCTGGCCGTCGGCATCATCCCGATCGCGGCGCCGGAGTTCTACCACGCCTTCCCGGAGAACGCGAAGATCATCCTGGACTCGGGCATCTCGACGGGCTGTGTGGCCGCCGTCCTGCTCAACCTGGTCTTCAACCACATCGGCGGCAAGAGCCGGGACGCCGAGGACGTGACCCACCCGATGGAGGCGGGGGAGGAGATCAGCGAAACGTCCCGCACCGCCGTCGCACAGTGACGACGGGACCCGGGGCACCCGGGGCATTACGGCGGGCCGGCGCCCGGAGAACAGGCGCCGGCCCGCACTTGTCCGTGCCGGGCGGGCCGGAAGGGGAGGCAGGCCAGCGGGGGCGCTCGCTACAGCCCGAACAGCTCCGGCTCCGCCGCCAGTTCCTTGAACCGCTGCCGCGGATCGGCCACCAGCCTGCGCTCCCGCAGGTCCATGAGCCCGCCGACCGCCTCGATCTCGGCCGCCACGGTGCCGTCGGCCTTGCGGACGGTCTGCAGGATCCGGAACGTCTTCCCCTCACCCCACTCGAAGGCGCACGTCACCTCGACCTCGTCACCGGCGAGCAGCTCCCGCCGGAAGCGGATCGTCGTCTCCAGGGACACGGGCCCGACACCCCGGGCCACCAGGTCGGCCTGCCGGACACCGGCCGCCTGGAGCAGCGACCAACGGGCGTGCTCGGCGTAGTTGAGGTACACGGCCTGGTTCAGGTGCCCCTGCGTATCGGTCTCGTACCCGCGCACCGTCACGGGCACGGAAAACGGCTCGCTCACCGCTACTGCCTCTCCTCGTGGACGTACTGACCGGCCGATCCTGACACGACCGCGGCTCACACCTTGCGGGGGGAGGCCAACAGGTAACGGACCCGCGTACGCGGCTCGGTGTGCTCCCCGACCTGCCAGCCCGCCGCCTCCAGCGTCGCCGCGCAGGCCGCCCGCGCCGTGTCGTCGGCCTCGTACACGGCGACGGCCTCCGGCTGCGGCGTCGCCCGCACCCGGTACCCGTCGTCGCCGTCCGGACCCGCGGGACGGTGCCCGGCGGCCTCCAGCGCGAGCGCGGCGGCCCGCACGAGATGCGCCCGCTCCCACCCGCACGGCCGGTCCACGGCCCCGTCCGGATGGGTCATCCGGCGCAGCTCCAGCAGCCCCTCCCAGGCCCCGCGCACCTCCCGCAGCCGCGCGGGCCCGGCATCACCCGGCCCGACCTCCTCACCACCGACCCGAGCGGCGAACACGCCGTCGGCGGTGGCGGGCGCCGCAGGCTCCGGAGCCTGGTCCGTCTCCGTCCCGGCGGGAGCCTCCCGTATCCGATGCCCGGCCGGTGTCAGGAAGCAGTCGTGCGGAGGCCGTGGGTGCCGGAAGGCGAGCCCCCGCTTCACCAGCGCCGCGAGCTGCGCCTGAGTCCCCCGCAACCGTCCGGTGACGGGATCGGCGGCGTCGATGACACGCCGCTGCGCGGCGGTCGGCGGCCGTGTCACGGCGTCCCCCTTCCTCACCGGCCCCTCACCGGTCGACACCTTCGAAGACTACGACGTGGGTCTGACATTCCACGCGGCGATCACCGGCCGCCCGTGCTCGGTGCCCAGTCGGCACAGCGTCCCTGTCCCCAGCTGGAACAGCGCCCCGTGCGACGGCGGAAGCCCCAGGTGCCGTGCGGTGAGCACCCGCAGGAAGTGTCCGTGCGCCACCAGCACCACGCACCCCTCGGTGTCGGCGAACGCGGCCTCCGCCCGGGCCAGCACCCGGTCGGCCCGCTCGCCGACCTGCTCCGGCGTCTCCCCGGGGTGCTCGGGCGGCCCCGGCGGGACGCCGTCCGTGAACAGGAACCAGTCGGGCCGGGTCCGGTGGATCTCGACCGTCGTGATGCCCTCGTACGCCCCGTAGTCCCACTCGTGCAGGTCGGGATCGACGCGGGGCGCGTGCAGACCGATCAGCTCGGCCGTCTCCCGCGCCCGCTGCGACGGGCTGACGAACGCGGCCCCGATCCGGTGCGACCGGATCAACGGCACCAGGCTCCGTGCCTGCTCCCGCCCGTTCTCGGTCAGCGGGACGTCCGTCAGCCCGGTGTGCCGCCCGGACCGCGACCACTCGGTCTCACCGTGCCGGACCAGAAAAAGATCACCCATACCCCCAGGCTACGGCTGCTCGGCGGGGCCGGCCGTACGGCGCCCCCCCGCCCGGCCGGCACGCCTGAGACCGCGATGCCCGCCCGGCTCACCGGCACGGCGTCACGCGTCTGCCGCGGCCCGTACGACCGACTCGGCCAAACGGCGGTTCTCCGGGGACTCGCCCTGACTCGACGGGAACGCGAAGCGGCGTCGCGTGTAGGCGTACGCCACCCCGCTCGCCGGGTCCGCGAAGGCGAACGACCCCGCGGCCCCGCTGTGCCCGAAGGAGTGCTCCCCGAGGAACGGGTACTGCTCGGCGAGGTACTCGAACCCGAGGCCGAAGTGATTCTCCTGCCCCGTCACGAGGTCCGGGCCGGGGGTGCGCAGCCCGGCGAACTCGGCGATCGTCGCGGAGGTGAGCAGCGGCCCCCTGCCGTCGACCGTGCCGATCGCGGCCGCGTACATGCCGGCCACACCCCGCGCGTTGCCCACCCCGCCGGAGGACGTGGGACCGAGCGCCCGCACCGTCCGGGTGTTGGCGAAGTCGACCAGGTCGGTGGTCTGCGGGGCGTGGGCGTTGAAGGCGACGCCCCGCAGGCTGTCGGGCGCCGCCGCCCGCGCCGCCAGCGCCTCCGCCTCCTCCGGCGTGGGCACCAGGGGCAGCACCTCCCGCCAGCGCGGCTCCAGCTCCTCCGGGAAGCCCACGTAGAAGTCCAGGCCGTACGGCGCGCGCACCCGCTCCTCGTACAGCTCCGCGATGGACCGTCCGGTCGCCCGCCGCACCACCTCCCCGGTGAGCGCGCCGATCACGAACGCGTGGTAGCCGTACCCCGCCCCCGGCTCCCACCACGGCTTCTGCCCCGCCAGCCGCGCGGCCATCGCACGGTCGTCGGCCAGCTCCCCGGCGCTGAACCCGCCGTCCACGCCGACGAGCCCCGCCCGGTGCGTGATCAGCTCGCGCAGCGTGATCCGGCCCTTGCCCTCGGCCGCGAACTCGGGCCAGTAGTACGCCACTTCCCGGTCGAGGTCGAGCACCCCGTCCTGCACCAGCAGCGCCACGACCAGATGCGCGGCGCCCTTGGTGAGGGAGAACAGGGTGGTCACCGAGTCCCCGTCGACCCCGTCCCCGGCCCACAGGTCCACCACCCGGCGCCCGTGGTGGTACACGGCCAACTGGGCGCCGGGGTCGTCCCGTTCGCCGCCGAGAAACGCGGCGAACTCCTCCCGGACCCCTTCGAACCCGTCGGCCACCGTTCCGTGCACGCGCTGCGTCATGTCTTTCCCCCAAGCCGGTGTTCGAGTACGGAGATCACCAACTCGGCGAGTCCTGCCGGGTATTCCCGCCGACCGCACGCCGATGCGGAGCACGAGGGCGACGCGATGCCGCGACGAGGACGCGGACGCGGGGGGAGGATGCCCCCTTCCTCCCGGCGCAGGGACTGGAGAACGGGATCGCGTACGTGCCGCCGGCAGTCCGCGTCACTCCGCAAGTTGCTTGCGCGTGAGAGCGGATCACCTGTCGGCGCTTGACCGGTGCGCGTCCGGGGACGGCGATCCGACCGGCGCCCCAGCCGGCCGTCGCCCCCTGTGCGGCCCGAGGACCAGCGGGAGGAACGACGAGCCCGTCTCCGAGGCCGACACCCTCACCACGGTCCAGTGGTACGCGGGCGGCCCCCACCCGTGAGGAGCGTCAGTTTTCGGCGGGGTCGTCCTGGATCCGCAGGCCGGCCACCCAGAGCGGCATCAGCCAGTGCACGGTGAGGGCGGCGAACAGCACCGGTACGACCAGGCCGTCGAACCGCACGTCCCCGAACCGTCCGGCCGCGCCCGCGCCGACCGCCGCCAGCAGCAGGAGCACCCCGGTGATCCGGTGGGCGATGCCGTGGACGCGGTCCCGCTCGGCGAGCTGACGCTCGTCCAGCATCCGGCCGCGCAGTTCGAGCAGTCCGCGGGTGGCTCCGTTGATGACGCCGGTGGCCACCACCCAAAGGGGCAGCACGGCCAGCACGGCGAACAGCGGCCAGCGCGCATCGCTGAAGAGCGTGACGGCCCAGGCGGCGAAGCCGGCCGCGGTGAGCAGGAGATGGGCGCCGATGACGGCCCGCCTGCGCGTGGCCGTCGCGTACATCGGTGCCGCCGCCCGGTCGTTCATGATGGCGTACATCCGCCGGTCGTACTTCGTCGCGGTCGTCACTGCTTCCTCCCGTAGACCTCGTCGGTGAGCGGCCGGAACGGCTCGAGGGAGAACAGCGCCTCCACCGGCAGTTCGCAGAACCTGGCGATCTTCAACGCCAGGTCGAGGCTGGGGTTGTACTGCCCCCGCTCGATGTAGCCGATGGTTTGGTAATGGACCCCCACCGCCTCGGCGAGGGCCTGCCGTGACACCTTGCGCTCAGCCCTCACCACCGCCAGCCTGTTGTGCACCTGCTCGCTCATGTATAAGGAGTACTACATTGATGAGTAGTCACACAACACGAAGTACGCGACTGTCACCGCGCGGCGTTCCTCCGGGCCCCACCGTGAACAGGACCGTGCGGCCCTTGCTCGTGTGCCTCCTGGCAGTACTGCTCACCGCATGCGCCGCCTTCGACGCTCCACGCCACGAGCAGCTCACACCCATGCCTGACAACGTCCCCAGGGCACCTCGGTACCGGACGGCGGACGACGTGGTCATGGCGCTCGGGCGGGGAGGCGTCGACTGCGCAGTGCTACGACGCAGAGCCGGCGGCCTGGACTGCAGGGCCCGGATCGACGGAGCGTGGGTGGAGAACGAGATCCAGGTGCTGGACCCCGGGAAGTTCAGCCGGAACGAGGTCGGGGACTCGATCGCCGGCTGGCGCACCAGCGGCAACACCGTTGTGGCGGCCGGAAACTGGTTCATCCGCGTCCTGCCGAACGGCACACCCGCCTACTCCCAGAGGATCGCCGAGGCCGTCGACGCGGTCGTCCTCCCTCCCCTGTACCATCTGCCCTCGATCCCCGAGACGCCCAGGTACGGGAATGCCGACGCCCTCGCCGACGCCCTGGACGCGTCCGTCGGCTGCGCTCGGCGGAAGAAGCCATCGGCCGAACTGCTGTGCAGCACGAAGGCGGCCACGACTCGTCCCTGTGGCGCATCAGGTGACGGACGCGACGCCGGGCTGAGGCTCCACGCCAGTGCCTCAGCCCGCGATGACTACATCCGGCTGCTTCTCAGCGACGACCACGTATCCCGCCACCTCGTCACCGCCGGTAACTGGACGATCCGTTTCTGCGACTCCGCCACGGGGCGGGAAGCGGCCCGAGGGCTGGGAGGGGTCGTGGTGGAGCACACGGCGGACAAGCGTTGACGACACCCGCCACGGCCTTCCAGACAACGCTGATCTCTCAAGACTCGCGCCCGCGCCCGCGCCCGGGCCGGGGGCGTGGGGGAGGGTGAACCGGCCCGGGGGACCGGGTCGGGGACCGGCGCGGTGGTCGTCATCGCGGAGGTGTCCGGGCGGTACGGGGCGTAGGCCGGGACTCCCAGCGTTCACCGCGAGCTTCGTCGCCGCAGGTGTCACTGGCTGACGAGGCCGAGCGGGTGGTGCGGGTCGCGGGGGCAGACGGCGACGGTCAGCCGGCCGCGGCCCGGGGAGACCTCGGTGGGACCGTTGGCCCACATGGTGTCTGTGTCGTGCTGATCCTCCATGGGAATCCAACTGGTGGTACTGGGATCCCACTCACGTTCGTCAGCCGTCAGAAGCGGGGCGAGTTCCGCTCCGCAGTCGGAGCAGATCAGCGGTCGCGGACCAGTGAGGTTCCAGGCGATGTATCCGCCGACCTTCCAGCCGGGAGCCGTGGACAAGTCGGAGATGTATCGGTCGCCTTCGTCGTCAGGACCTGCCCACGCCATGATGCGGTCCTGCAGGTTGGGGTCCAGGGCCATCAGGTAAGGATGCTCGACGATCTCCTCGGGGTGGAGCACGCAAGGGTTAGGGACGAGTTCTTCGCGGCCGACGACCTCAGGGGCCGGGTTTTCGGCCAACGGTGTGTCGACGTCCTCGGCCCACCGCCATCGCAGGTGCACATACGGTTCATGGCGAGTGTGACCATGCCGTTCGAAGCCGCACCAGAACACCTGGAGCAGATCGCCCGTCCCTGCATCGGGCAGGCCGGGGACGTCACGGCGATATAGCTGGGCCACGGCAAGCAGGGGAATGGGGTCCGTGTCGGTGAGGTGCGGCGCGTGTCGGCCTCGCTTGAACCCGGCCAATTCCTCGCGCTCCTCGGCGTTCGGCCCGGATCGTGGATCGCGCCGCCAGGCATGTTCCAGAATCTCCCGCTCGCGCAGCACGTCGGAGTAGCGGTAACCGCTGCCTCGCTTATGCGGAATCGTGCAGACGGGCCAAGGCTCGGTAGACGGCCACAGGAACGGACCCCCGACAGAACTGTCATGCATCGTGGGAGTTCCACGCCGCGGGTGCAGTCGGGTTGCGGTCCGGCGCATAGCGGCCAACTCGGGAAAGACCGCTTCGACATCGGTGGGGCGGGGTGGGGTGGTACGTGGCATGAGCCAAGGCTCCCAGGACTCGGTTGGCGGTTCGGGCGGGGATGCGGGGCCGGGGACTGGGTGTGGACTTTACTTGTTCAGGGGCTCCAGCCGGGTATGGCGGTGCGTACTCCAGCGGCGGGATTGTCGAGCCAGCCGGTCAGCTCGAATCCCTGGTTACCGTAAGCCGAATATTCGAGACGGATGGGGATGGGGTTGTTCCCCTCGTAGATCGGAGTGATGTCGTACTGGACGATTTCTCCCCTCTTCTTCACGGCCTTGTAGATCTCGCCCTCGACGAGGTCACGCTGGTACGGGGAATTGGTGGGGTCCTGGGTCTGGGTCACCAGGTTGTGCTTGGCGTTGTGCTTCTTGCCCGCGCCGCCGAGGCGGTCGGCGAGGAGATGACCGCGGGCCTCGTTGAACGCGGTCCCATGGCCGCGCCAGCCAGGTGGTGTGGTCCCTCCCGCCGGGGTGCCCGACTTCAGCATCTCCGGGCGGATGCAGGCGGAGACGCCGGTCGGGCGGCCGAGGTGATCCAGCGGCTTGTACCGGATGCTGCCGCCCCGTCCGTTGCTGCCCTGGGTCCACTCGTAGTGCTCCTTGCGGCATGGAGCGAGGCCGACGGGGTCGTAGAGGTCCAAGGGGTTGTGGACATAGGCGACAGGATTGGGTGCGGGCGCCAGCCCCAGCGGGTCGGGGCTGACGTACCGGGCGGTCTCCGGGTCGTAGTACCGGAAGTAGTTGTAGTGGAGGCCGGTCTCGGGGTCGGCGTACTGGCCGGGGTGGCGCAGTGGGGTGTGGGCGGTGGCGTCCGGGTTGACGGCTGTGGTGCCCCAGACCGTCGTGCGGGTGTGCCAGGCGACCGTCCCGGCCTCGTCGACGAGTTCGGTGGGGGTGCCGACCAGGTCGGAGACGATGGCGAAGAAGCGGGAGTCGACCTCCCGGTCGGACAGCGGCTTGCGCTCGTACTGGACCAGCGGCCGGAAGCCGTCGTGTTCCCAGGTGAGCGTGGTGCCGGTGGCGGTCGTCGTCTGCTCGGCCAAACGGGTGCCGTCCCAGGTGAAGCGAGTCTCGTCGACGACGGACCCGAACTCGTCCAGGCGGTACTTGGCGGTGCGTCGGCCCAGCGGGTCGTACCGGTAGTGCCAGGCGGCACCGTCCGGTGTGGTGCAGGAGAGGAGGCGGTTCTCGGCGTCCCATGCGTAGCGCCACACATCGGGCTTGCGGGACAGCCGCTTCTTGACGCGCTCGACCAGGCGTCCGGCATCGTCGTAGCGGTAGTGGGTGTTTCCGGCGCGCAGGACGCGGGTGCCGGTGTAGTCACGTTCGCCGCGGGCGGCGGGATCGGCGGCGCGGTCCGGCCAGTCGGCGGCGAGCTGGTTGCCCGAGGCGTCGTAGGCGTACGTCTCCGGTCCGGCGGGACCTGTGGCGCGCAGCGGCCGGCCGACCGGATCGAGAGTGTAGGTGGTGCCGCTTCCGGTGACTTCTTCGCGGACGGCGGTGAGATGGCTGTCGGCCCGGTAGGCATAAGTACGGGCGCGGATCCGGTGGCCCGGCCGGGCGGTGAGGCTCTGGTGAGTGAGCCGGCCCACCGCGTCCCAGTCCGATGTGAGGCGAAGGCTCCCGCTGACGACGCGTTCGGTCTCGCGGCCGAGGAAGTCGTGGCCGAAGGTCAGGATGTGCCGGCCGTCGACGGTGAGGGCGGTGCGGTTGCCCACCTCGTCCCAGCCCAGCTCGGTCCGGGCGCCGGTGGGTGTGGTGCGCGAGATCCGCCGGCCGGCCGGGTCGTGGCCGAGGCGAAGGGTGGCTCCGTCAACGGTCTGGGACAGCAGGCGCCCCGCCACGTCGTAGGAGAACTCCAGGGAGCGCTGCGGGCTTTCGGCCGCTGTCAGGCGGGACGCGGCGTCGTAGGAGAATGAGATGCGCGTGGACCCCACAGTCTTGGCGACGAGCCGGCCGTTCACGTCGAACTGGAAACCGACCTCCTCCCCGGCCGCGTTGGTCCGTGTGACGAGCTGCCCGGCGGCGTCGTAGGAGCACCGGCTGGTGCGGCCGTCGAAGTCGGTCTCGGCGATCACCCTGCCGACGGGATCGAATTCGTAAGTCCACGCGAGTCCGCCCGGGTTGACGACCTGGACGAGGCGCTGCTCCGTGTCATGGACGAAGACGTGCGTGTGGCCGTCCGGCGTCGTCCGCGAGGACAACAGATCGAACGGCCCGAACGTGCAGCTGGTGACACCACCGAGCAGGTCGGTGTGGCGGACGCAGTTGCCTTCGCCGTCCCATTCCCACATCTCGCGGCGGCCGTCAGCGGCGATACGCGCGCGGAGCCTGCCCTCGGCGTCCCATTCGAGTCGGCTGCTCCGGCCCAGTGCGTCGGTCAGTTCGACGGGTCGGCCGAAGGAGTCCCGACGGCACACGGTGCGGGCGCCGCGGGCGTCCTCCACACCTACTGGGAGCCCGGCTGTGTCGGCTTCCAGACGAAGAACCGCTCCGAGCGGGTCGGTGATGCTCGCCAAAGCGCCGGTGGAGTGGTGGGTGAAGCGGTAGACGGCGCCGTCCGGGCCGATGACCGCGGTGCGGTTGCCTCGCGCGTCGTACTCCTGACGGGTCCGGGCGCCGTCCGGCCCAGTGAGGGAGACCGGCAGATGCAGGGCGTTGTAGGTGATGCGGGTGACGGTCCCGTCGGGGGCGGTGACGGAGACCAGGTCACCGGCCTTGTCCCATTCCCAGCGGATGGTGCGCCCGAGCGCGTCGGTGTGGGACACCAGGTGGTCGTTGCGGTCCCACTGCTGGGTGGTGGTGTGGCCGAGTGGGTCGGTGATCGCGATGACCTGGCCGTGGCGGTTGGCGCGGTAGACCGTGGCATGACCGATGGAGTCGGTGTAGGTGACGGTGCTGGTGCCGTCGTCCTGCGGGTCGCCGTACGTCACCCGGGAGTTGAGGATGCCGTCGGTCCCGTGGGTCTCGATCACCCGACTGTAGGCGTCATACGTGTAGGAGAACTCGGTACCGTTGGAGTCCTGCCAGCCGGTAATGCGGTGGGCATCGTCATATGCGAAGCGCGTCGCGGCGCCGACCGCGTTGCGTATCTCGGTCAGGTCGTCGGCCTCGTCGTAACGAAAGGAACGTACTCGCACCGGCTCGTCCCCGGCCTGCACCGACAACCCGGTGACGCGGCCCCGTACGGAATCGACCCGGACCCGGTAGCCGCCGCTGTGGGCGACGGTGAGCGGCACGTCGTGTTCGTCGCGTTCCACGGTGACGGCGTTGCCGTTGCGGTCCTCGACACCGACCAGCCACCACACACCGTCATGCGACGTCGCAGGCTCGAAGTGACGTACGAGTCCGCTGTGGGGATCCTGCACCGTCAGGGCGTAGCTGCTGCCCCGTGTCACATAGGTGAGCGGCAGCCGCATACCTTCGGCAGGGGCGACCCGGTCACCGGGCAGGTCGGGAAGACGGGGGTAGGCGAGGGCCGAGCCGTCCTGCCGATACCACCAGAAGCCGCCCAACGCGTCGTCTCTCTCGATGCGTTCGTCGAGTGACGAGGCCCACGACGGCCCGAAGGAACGCCCTGCGGTGTAGCCGGACAGATGGGTGCGGCGCAGCGTCAACGGCAGGACGCCGGGCAGGTCCACATCGGTCTGCGCGAGGATCATTTGGCCGCTGGCCATGTCGATCGGGTCGCCGCACGTCTCCTTGCCCTCCAACGCACGGGCCTGACGGGACAGCTCCGTCGAGTCGATCTTCAGCCCCGCGTCCGGTTTGCGTCCGGATGTGAGAGTGCCGCCGCGCTCCGAACCGCCTTCGGTGTCACCCGCGCTGACGCGGACGTTCCTGGCCCGGTTGCCGACGTCGATGTCAGTGTGCTTGTGCAACCGGGAAGCGGCTTTCACCCGGTCCGGCACGGTCTCGGTGACATGCTTGGTTATCCTGCCGAACGCCTTCTCCGAGCCCTTGAGCGCGCCGTGCAGCACACTGTCGAACGCCTCAGTGAACGGATCGCGGCCCTTGCTCCGCCCGAATGCCTCCCTGGCTCGCGACAGCGGCGACGAGGCGGCCAAGTGCAGCTCACCGCCGTGCCGCGAGACCCTGCCCGCGCCGTCCTCGAACTCGAAGTGGTCGATCCGCGTGGCCTTCTGGGGGCCGTCGGTCCCGCTGCTGCCGGAACCACCGCCGGCCGAGGCGAGCTGCATCCCACTGTGTCCGCCATGCCCCCGGCACCGTCACCGCCTCCCTCTTCGGGCGGCAGCGAGAACGCCCCCTCGGCCAGGTCGAGGGCCATGTCCTCGACCATCGCCTCCAGCTTCGCGTTGACCGGCTCGGTGACCTTGGTCAAAACCTCCTCGACGATCCGGTCGACGGCCTCGTCGATGATCCGCTTGGCCACTTGGCGCATCGCCGCGATCTCGGCCGCGCCGAGCACCGCGGACAGACCGCCGGTCATGAAGGAAAGACCGAGGGACAGCCCCACCGACCCGGCCATGATGGCGAGTTCGGCCTCGGCCTTCCTCTTCATGCCGAAGACGATGTCTGCGAGGACGTCGCAGGCGTCGGCGAACAGCCGTGCCAGTTCCGGCAGTTTCTCCAGGTGGCCGGACTTCACATGGGACCAGTGCTTCTCCAGCGCGCCGACGGTCCAGCCCTCGGAGGAGGACAGGATCCGGGAGACCACCTTGTGGGCGTCACCTCCATGACCTTCGAACGTCTCCGCGAAGTCCCGCATGGCTTCAGCCATGTCGCGGTAATCGTCCTCGTCGACGTTCGGAAACTTGATCCCGATGAAGTCCAGGACCTCGTCCAGCCAATCCGGGATCGTGTACCCCATGCCTGCAGCCCCCGTTGACCTGTGCGTGGTTGCCTCGTACGTCTTCGCGGCAATCGAACTCGTGTTTCTGGCGAGACTCTAATAGGGGGAAGTGGCACCTGTGAAAACGACATAGTTCCTGGTGCTGAGCCACTCATGCCATCGGCCCACCAATACGTTCGAAGGAGGCATGAAGCGCGTCGGCGGGGAGTCCGGTCGCGGCCTGCTGCTCGTCGAGGCGTTGGCTGACCACTGGGATGACGTGGAGAGACCCGTATGCCGAGACTGTGTGGTGCGAGATCGCCCTCAGGGGACGACTCGGCCCTCCTTGGCACTGAACGCGGCGGTCACTGCCGGTACCCGCTCAGGAACCGGCCGATCCGGCCGATCGCCGCCTCCAGGTCGTCCGCGTACGGGAGGGTCAGGATGCGGAAGTGGTCGGGGGAGGGCCAGTTGAAGCCGGTGCCCTGGACGACCTGGATCTTCTCGCGCAGGAGCAGGTCGAGGACGAACTTCTCGTCGTCGTGGATCCGGTGGACCTTCGGGTCGATGCGCGGGAAGGCGTACAGCGCGCCCTTGGGTTTGACGCAGGAGACGCCGGGGATCTCGTTCAGCTTCTCCCAGGCCACGTCGCGCTGTTCGCGCAGCCGGCCGCCCGGGGCGGTCAGTTCGCGGATGGACTGGCGGCCGCCGAGCGCGGCCTGGATGGCGTACTGGGCGGGCGCGTTGGCGCACAGGCGCATGGAGGCCAGCATGGTCAGGCCCTCCAGATAGTCGCGCGCGTGCTGCTTGGGGCCCGTGACGACCAGCCAGCCGGAGCGGAAGCCCGCCACCCGGTACGTCTTGGACAGGCCGCAGAAGGTGAGGACGACGAGGTCGGGGGCGAGGGACGCGGCCGCGTGGTGGACGGCGTCGTCGTACAGGATCTGGTCGTAGATCTCGTCGGCGAAGACCATCAGGCCGTGGCGGCGGGCGAGGTCGAGGATGCCCTCGATGACCTCCTTCGGGTACACCGCGCCGGTGGGGTTGTTCGGGTTGATGATGACGACCGCCTTGGTGCGGTCGGTGATCTTCGACTCCATGTCGGCCAGGTCGGGGTACCACTCCGCCTGCTCGTCGCAGAGGTAGTGGACCGCCTTGCCGCCGGCGAGGGTCGTCACCGCCGTCCACAGGGGGAAGTCGGGGGCGGGGATCAGGACCTCGTCGCGGTCCTCCAGCAGGGCCTGTACGGCCATGGAGACCAGCTCGGAGACGCCGTTGCCGAGGAAGACGTCGTCCACGCCGACCTCCAGGCCGAGGGCCTGGTAGCGCTGGGCGACGGCGCGGCGGGCGGAGAGGACGCCGCGCGAGTCGGTGTAGCCGTGCGCCTGCGGCAGCATCCGGATCATGTCCTGGAGGATCTCCTCCGGCGCCTCGAAACCGAAGGCGGCCGGGTTGCCGGTGTTCAGGCGCAGCACACTGTGCCCCGCCGCCTCCAGCGCGTCGGCCTGCTCGATCACCGGGCCGCGGATCTCGTAACAGACCTCGCTGAGCTTGTTCGACTGCCGGAACTCCATGCGCCGCTTCCCCTCCGCCAACTGGTGTTGCTTGGTTTTACCAAGTGGGAGCTTGGAAAGTCCAACAACCTGTCTAGACTGCGTCGCATGTCACCTCGCCGAAGCTACGACCAGTACTGTTCCGCCGCCCGCGCGCTCGACGCCGTCGGCGACCGCTGGACCCTGCTGATCGTCCGGGAGCTCCTCGCCGGACCGCGGCGCTACACCGACCTGCACGCCGACCTGCCCGGCGTCAGCACGGACGTCCTGGCCTCGCGGCTGAAGGACATGGAGCGTGAGGGGCTGACGACCCGGCGCCGGCTGCCGCCGCCCGGAGCGGCGTACGTCTACGAACTCACCGGGCGCGGGCGCGCGTTGCTGCCGGTGCTGGAGGCGCTGGGGGCGTGGGGTGCCGGGGAGCTGGGGGAGCGGCGGCCCACGGACGCGGTGCGGGCGCACTGGTTCGCGCTGCCCCTGCTGCGGGCCCTGCGGGCGGCGGGCGCGGCGGAGGGGGTCGTCGAAGTCCGGCTGGAGGAGGGCGATTTCCACCTGTTCGCCGGTGCGGAGGACGGCCCGGTGTACGGCGACGGTCCCGCGCCCGGAGAGCCCGACGCCCGGCTGGTACTGGACGCCGGCACCTGCGCGGCCCTCAGTCGGGGGGAGTTGGATCTGCGGGACGCGGTGCGGGACGGGCGTGTCGAGGTGACCGGCGACGGCACGGCGGCCAAGGCGCTCGGCGAGGCCGCCTGAAACGGCGGGAGGCCCGCTCCCCCCTGGAATCCCCAGGTAGGGACGGGCCTCCCGGCCGGGACGCACCGGGGCTCAGGCGCCCGGCGGCACCCGTGACGGGCGTCCGGAGCCGCGTGTCAGCGCGTATCCGCCGATGCCCGCCAGCGCGGCCAGCACCGCGCCGATCCCGGTCCACACCCACCGGTCGGACCACCAGCCCGACGACCAGCCGTCCTCGGGCTCGATCGCGGACAGCACGGCGTCGCGGTCCGAGTCCGAACCGCCCTCGTCCTTGCCGGACTTCATCGCGATGCCCGGCACCAGCGGCTCGGCCAGCGAGCCGTCGACGGCGGCCGCTCCGCCCATGTCCTTGGAGTCGACCTGGATCTCGGCGCCGACCGGCACGCCGAGGTCGGACGTCGGCAGGTTCACCGCCGTCAGCCGGACGTAGTACGTGCCCGGCAGCGGGTCGTTGGCCCACGGCTCGGACCAGGCGCGGACCGTGCGCAGCACGCACGTCAGCTCCACGGAGGGCGTGCCCGGGGCCGCCGTGCGGGTCTGGGCGCCCCACTGGCAGGCCTGTCGGCGGCGCAGGCCGTCGTACACGTCGATCCGCCAGGTCTGGGCGGCGTGCGTCTCGGGCAGCTTCACCGTGGTCTTCACGGTCGGCCGCTGTTCGGCGTCCGCGGGGAACGACCAGTACAGGTAGTCGCCCGCGGAGGCGTTCGCGGTGGCCCGCTGTCCCTGCTCGATCTCCGTCGCCGTACGGAAGGACGTGCCCGCCGCGGTCGGCGCACCGCCCTTTTGGGACGGGCTCGCCGACGGCGAGGAGTCGGCCGCCGCGGGGGCCGCGGCGAGGCCGAGCAGCAGTACGGCGGTGCTCAACGCTCGGGTGATACGCATCAGTTGGTCCTCCAGACCGCGAACCGCCAGCGCGACAGCCAGCCCCACAGCAGGCCGGCGAGGAAACCGACGAGCACCAGCACGCCCAGCAGCCACCAGCCGCGGCCGAGACCGAACGCGGCCACGTCGTCGGCCTGGTTCGGGCCGTCCACGATGTCGACCGTCAGCTCCAGCGGCAGACCGGGGGTGGTCTTCACGCCGGGCGCGACGGAGAAGGAGTTGGTGACCTGGAGGCACACGGTCTCGGCCGGGGCGTCCTCCTCGTCGCTCTCCGCCTTCGGGTAGCGCAGACCGGTCGAGACCACGTCCGTACGGCCGTTGTCCGCCGCCTCGCCGCGCACGATCTCCCGGCCGTGCACCGTGACCGCCCGCAGCAGCACGCTGTAGGACGGGTTCACGGCCCGGTCGGCGGAGACGCTGACGGAGGCGCGCAGCTCGTGGCCCGGCTCCACGTCCACCCGGTACCAGCGCTGCTTGCCGAACTCCTCGCGGTCGGTGTACAGGCCCGACTTCAGCGTCGGCGCCTTCGCGCACGCGTCCGCGCCGTCGACGGCGACCGGCGTCACCACCGGGTCGGCCGCGCGGTCCACCAACTGGTTCACCTTGTCGGTGAGTTCGTCGGTGTGCTCCACGGACGTGTAGGTGCCGCCGGTGGCCTCGGCGATGCAGCTGAGCTGCTGGCGCATCTTGGTGTTGGGGACCAGGCCGAGGGTGTCGATGGTCAGCCCGATGCCCTTGGCGGCGATCTCGCGGGCCACCTCGCACGGGTCGAGCGGGGCGCAGGTGTCCTCGCCGTCGCTGATCAGCACGATCCGCTTGGAACCGTTCCCGCCGTCGAGGTCGTCGGCCGCTTTGAGCAGCGCGGGGCCGATCGGCGTCCAGCCGGTGGGCGACAGGGTCGCCACCGCCGTCTTGGCCTCGGTGCGGTTCAGCGGGCCCACCGGGTAGAGCTGCGCGGTGTCCTTGCAGCCCGTCTTGCGGTCGTCACCGGGGTAGTCGGCGCCCAGTGTCCGGATGCCCAGTTGCACCTCCTCGGGCGTCGCGTCGAGCACCTCGTTGAACGCCTGCTTCGCCGCGGCCATCCGCGTGCCGCCGTCGATGTCCCGGGTGCGCATCGACCCGCTGACGTCGAGCACGAGGTCGACCTTCGGCGCGTCCTCGCCCGTGGGTTCACCGGCGGCAGCACCGGCCGGCAGGGCGATCCCGGCCGTCAGTGCGGCGAGCAGGGCGCAGGCGCCCACCGCCAGCCGTGTTCTTGTGATCATCGGCGGATCTTATTGATCAAAGGTGTCCGGCTCCAAAACGACGGACGGCGGTCGCCGGCCGCTCGACGGACGCGCCGTCAGGCCGTACCGCCGTCCTCCGCGGCCGACGTGAACAGCCCTGCCTGAGGAGCCCGGTGGTGGGCGGCGGCCGTGAACCCGTCGGTGATCCTCCCGTCGGCCACCCTCGCCCCCGCCCCGGCCGGTGGCACCGCGGCCACCCCGCCGATCGCCCTCCCCTCGGCCGGCGCACCGACGGCGGTTCTGGATCACTTTCCGTGCCGGGGCCACGGAGGGTCACCGAAACCGCGATCACGAACGGCTGTGGGTGATGTCCTCCTCCAGGACCTGTGGCTCCACCAGGTCGAAGGTGTCATGATTGAAGACGTCGTTCCTGACGGCGAGTTGGTGGCCGTGCGAGCCCGCGCGGCGGCGGAGCGGGTCGTGTGTCCGGCGTGCGGGACACAGTCGTCCCGGGTGCACAGCCGATACGTACGTCGGCTCGCCGACAACGCGGTCGGTGGCCGCCCAGTACTGATCGGGTTACAGGTGCGGCGCTTTTGCTGCGGTCAAAGTCCTTGCAGCCAGGCGGCGTTCGCCGAGCAGGTCGACGGACTGACCGTCCGGCACGGCAGACGCAGCGCCAGGCTGCAGAGGGTGCTGGAGCACGTGGCGGTGATGCTGGCCGGCCGCCCCGGCGCCCGCTTGTCCCACGTCCTGACGGCCGGGGTGAGCAGGTCGACGCTGCTGCGGTTGATCCGCCGCCTGCCTGAGCCCCAGACCTCGACACCGCGGGTGCTCGGGGTGGACGACTTCGCGCTCCGCAAGGGCCACGACTACGGCACGATCCTGATCGACATCGAAACCCATCAGCCCATCGGCCTGCTGCCGGACCGGACGACGTCGACGGTCGCCCGGTGGCTCGCCGATCATCCCGGCGTCGAGGTGATCTGCAGAGACCGCTCCACGGCCCGTGCCGAGGCCGGACGGCTCGGCGCCCCGGACGCCACCCACGTCGCGGACCGGTGGCACATCTGGTCGAACCTGGCCGAGGCCGTCGAGAAGACGGTCGTCCAGCATCGAGCTTTGCTGCGGGAACCGCACGACCCCGCCGCCACCAGGGTCGCCACAGAGATGGTGAACGCGAACCTCGAACCGTCCCCTCCCACCGGGCCGCGGACAACCGGCCGGCTCTCCGACCGGGTCCGGGAACAGCACGCGGCCGTCCACGCCCCCCTCGACCAGGGCGTCGGACTGCGCGCGATCGCCCGCCGGCTCGATCTGGCCCGCAACACGGTCCGCCGCTTCGCAGGCGCCGCGGACCCGGACGAGCTCCTGGTCGGCCGGTGGACCGGTCGCACCGGCATCCTTGACCCCTACAAGCCCCACCTCCACCAGCGGTGGGCCGAGGGCTGCACCGTCGCCCGCCGCCTGTTCGAGGAAGTCCGCGAGCGTGGCTACCCTGGCGGTGAGAGCGTCGTGAAGAAGTACGTGGCCAAGCTCCGCGAGAACTTCCCTCACGACCCACCCCGCAAAGCACCGTCCGTGCGGGACGTGACCGGCCGGCTCACCCGCCACCCCGACCGCCTCACCGACGACCAGGCCCAGCAGCTCAAGGACATCCTGGCCCGCTGCCCCGCCTTGGACCGCACAGCCCACCACGTCCGCGCATTCGCCGAGTTGATGAACGACCGCCAGGGCAGACACCTCGACCAGTGGATCACCGGCGTCCAGGCCGATGACCTGCCCGCCCTGCACACCTTCGTCACCGGCCTCGGCCAGGACCTCGACGCCGTCGTCGCCGGCCTCAGCCTCCGCTACAGCTCCGGCGCCGTCGAAGGCCACAACAACAAGATCAAGTTGCTGAAGCGGCAGATGTTCGGCCGAGCCAACTTCGACCTGCTCCGCGAACGCGTCCTCCTCGCCGCGCGAAGCCGTTCATGATCGCGGTTTCGGTGACCCTCCGTGGCCCCGGCACGGAAAGTGATCCAGAACCATGAACGGTTCCGGCGGGAGTGTCAGGTTGAGCTGGTACGGCGCGTGCGAGGGGTGGACTTGGGTGTCGGCGAGGGCTTGCAGGTGCGGCAGGTCTTCGGGGACCGCGTACGGTGCGTGTCTGGTCGTGCGGGTCCACGGAGTGAGCACCTGATCCCCCGCTATCCGCGTCGTCATGGCATGCAAGCCTACGAGCACCCTGCGAGCGGACCGTTACCGTGTCAGCCAGCCATCGGCGCAGGGAGCCCTTCCCATCTTGATCAGGTGGCGAGTTCGAGGGCAACGACGGCAGGGACAGCGGCAGTGATCCCGGTGGTGCTGCAGCGGAGTTTCCGCAGGAGCCGCCAAGACTCGAGGATGGCCATGGCGCATTCGCCGAGGCTGCGGATCTTGGCGTGATCGCGATTGTGGCGTCGGCGCCAGCCGCGCAGGTGCTTGCCACGGATCGGGAAACGGATCGCAGGGCCGGCGCTCTGGTGCGCCTTCGGCCCGGCACTTGATGTCGTCTGCGGCGAGGGCGGCGAGTATGCCGTGGCTCCCGGCAGTGCGTCCGAGGCCCAGATCAGGCGTCCGGCGGCATCGGCGAGGACTTGCCCGTTCATCCCGTGGTGCTTCTTCTCCCGGAGTGGTACGGCTGGTCGGCGGCGACGCGGTCGATAGGTAGCACGGTGCCGTCGAGGATCACGTACGCCTTTTTCCGGACGGTCGCTATGGCCTGCTCCAGCGTGGGCGCGAGGGTGGCCAGCAGGTCGACGACCTCGCATATGTAGTGGTAGGCCGTGGCGATCCGAGCGGAAGCCCGCGGCAAGGCGAGCGTAGGTGTTGCCGCAGCGCAGGCGGGCCAGGACGAGCAGGGCCTGCCGGCCGCAGGCCAGGCGACGCCAGCGTGAACCGATCCGACGACGGTGACCTGCGAGAAGACCGGAGAGATGCCCCAGAGTGCGGCTGGACAGATCTATGCCGGACGGGTAGACAAGCACGCGAGACGAAAGCTCCTGGCGGACTGGTGATTTTGGCCATGAGCCCGTCCTTCAGGAGCCTTCTTCATGCCCGCCGCCGGGGCTGCCAGCCTAACCGCCCGTGAGGTCTAGAAGAGATCCACTGTCGCCGCCGGTCTCCCGATCAGCCCCACATTCCAAAGCCGATTTCCTCGAAGAGTCTGCTCCATTCGCTGTCTTCATCGGCGAAAGGAGTTTCGTCAACCTCGGAGATCTGCTGTCTGATACGGTCCACGACACGAGCGCGTTCACCTTCTTCGTCCACCGGGAGCCCCTTGTACTCTCTCTTTCCCTGTTCCAGAGCGATGAGGGAATGAACGAGTGAGGAAAGGTCCGCGTGCATGGCGGTATAATTCTCTTCCCCTTCGGGGAAGGAGTAGATCCGCCCGTCGCTCGGGTCAATGGCGATCGTTGCGTAGTTGAAGACTCCCAGGATCTCCCACCCTTCGGATTCGGGCGGGCATTCGGCACCGTCTGCCTCGAACGCGGCCTTCAGCGTCGGCCTGTCGTCGATCCTTTCCAGGGAGTCGTCCTCGAGGTCGAAGCGGCAGGAGAAGAACGAACTCTCAGGCAGGCCGACATCTGACAGGAATTGCGCCGCCTCGCTCTGCATGTGACTGCCGGCAGAGCGAGGGAAGTACGTGACGCAGGTAAGGCCGAAGCTGTCGACTACCTGGCGTGGGGTGATGTTGATCAACAATTCCGTGACTCCTGCTAAGGGTGCCCTTGTTTCTTGTGTGCGCGTTCCAGGTCCCTCATGTAGTCGCGGTGCTCCTTGTCCCTACCGCCACTTCTGTCTGTCTGGTCATATTTGTTGGCATACTCTACCTCCAGTTTGGGATTCTTGGATTTAAAGTACTCATCAAGCCATTGATCGCACTTCGGGGACAGTTGGCACGGTTCTCTCTCAGTGTATATCTTGTTTATTCTATGCGCTTCGCCGTGTCGAAGGACCGGATACCCTATAAGGCGCTCGGAGTGTGGGCCTTCACTGTCGCCTACGAGGATGATGGGTTTCTTGCTGCCGGTGGGTAGGTACTCGGCAGCTGCAAAGTTGGTACCGCCGTAGTCCTTCTTGGCGAAGCGGGCTACCTCCGTGGCGTGCGACAGGGGGGTGCTGCCTGGGCTGATTTTCGTGGAACTTACCTTTGGACCTTTGCGTCCCTTGGGTATCGGATACGGGTTATTCCGCTTGGGAGCGCGCCATATGGTGCCATCCGTCTCGAGTATGTTCCATATGCCAGATTTATCTGTTTTTGAGACGCTGCTCACGGTGCCGTCCGGCATCAACTGCTGTACGGATCCGTCGGCGTTGAGCAGGTACATCGGCACATTGCCGCTGTCGCACGCGTCGATGTCCTTCTTGGTCTTCTCGTCCCGCTCCTTGTGTTCCTTCTTGCCCTTGTCGATCGCCCCACCGTGCTTCTCCAGCACGTCGACCGTCTCGTCGGCCTTCTTGTCGACGGCGTCCTCGCACTTGTCCATGACGGTGGCGAGCTTGTGGAAGCGGCTGTCCTTCTTGACGGAGGAGCGGCGTTTGGCTCCGCCGGTCTTGTGGGCGCCCTTCTTCTTGTCGAAGTTCTCGCGGGTCGTCCCGTAGTCGCCGGTGGCACGGTCGAACTCGTCGAATTCGATGACCAGGTCCTGGGCCATGTCCGAGCCGCCGGCTGTGTAGCGGGAGAGGTCTTCATCGTCGGCGTCGAGGCGGTCGGTGAAGACGTCCTCGATCTTGGCGAGGATCTTGGTCTCGATCCGGTCCGTGACGATCGCGGTGATCCGCTCGACCGCGTAGTCGATGGCCTCGTGCAGGGCGACGCGGCAGGCGGCGATCGCGGCGGCACTGAGGAGGCCGCTGAGTCCGGCGGTGAAGAACATGCCGATGATGCCGGCGGTCGCGCTGGCGGCGGTGGCCGTGAGTTCGGCGATGCAGGCGACTTTGCAGCCCTCGATGAGGCCGGCGCAGTCGTCGAGGGCGTCACCCAGGTCATCCAGCGCCTTGGCGAAAGTGGACAGGTCCTTGGTGGTGAGCTTGCCCCAGCGGCGGTCCAGCGCGTCGACCGTCTTGCCCTTGCTGCGGCCGCCGACTATGTGCGAGCAGGCCTTGTTGCCCTCGGCTATGACGTCCCGTATGCCCTCGGCAAGATTGCGGTAGTCCTTGGCGGTATCGCGTACCTCGTCCTCGTCGATGTTCGGCCACTGCACACCGACCAGGTCGAGGACCTCGACAAGATCATCGGGCAGCTTCTTGCCCACGTGTCACATCCCCCCCATGATCAACCTCCCCTCACCTTCACGATCGGACACGTGTACGTCAAGCGGAAGAGTTCTCGTCCGCCACCTTGTTGACGGCCCATCACAGAACCCACATCTCTTCCCACATCGCATGCCGGTGATGATCCGTTCGAAGGCTGCCTTCTCCCCGCCCTCCGGGTACGCAAAGGGCAGGGAGCCGCCCTTCGGAAGCTGACTCTGCGGAATGACTTCGTGCCGACGGCCCCGTCATGCCGGGCGGAGGCACGTCAGCAACTCGTCCGTGCCGACCAGCAGTTCCCCGGTATGCGTCAACGCCAACGCGTTGACCGGCTGTCCGGGGTGAAAGGTGCGCCGCTCAGTGGTGTCCAAGCGCCGGTGCTCGACAAGGCCGTCCGCCCAGGCGATCGACAGGGTCGGACCGGCAGCCGTCATTCGCGCTGCCAACGCGCGCACTGCAGACACGCGCTCCGCCACCGGCACGTCCATCGGCTTGCTGTCGGGGCACCACACGCGCACCCGCCCGTCCGCACCCCCGCTGTACACCAGGCTGATCTCCGGCCCCGATTCGGCCACCGGGACGTCCGCCACTGCCAGGGCTGTGACCGGCCCCTCGTGCAGGTGCTCGGTTGGCATCGCCCGGCCGGGGTCGGCGAGGAGTGCGACATGCACCCTTCCCATGTGATCCGCCAAGGCCACCGCGCGCTCGGAAGCCGCGAGAGCGGTGATCTGTGTGCGTGTCATGGCTGCCGACAGGGTCTCCATCGCCCGCACCCCGGCGCCAGGGCCGTCGTCGAGGAGTGCTGCCAAACCGGAGGGGCGAGGTGCGGTCGGTGCTTGGTGAGTGTGCAAGCGTCCATCGCCGTCGAGCACCACCACCGTTCCGTCCGGCAGACAGGCCAGGCCGAGGGCGTCGGGCGCGAGGCCGGGCAGCCGGCCGCCCGGGACAGCGTCGGAGCACGACATGGACCGGAGAGTGCCCTGGTGGTCCGCCACCAGCAGTTGCTCCGGGGGCGGCCCCGATATGACCGTGAGCGCCATGGCCGGCCCAGGCCACGGCGGTGTCACGTCCCCGCGTACTCGGGACCAGACCAAGCGCCATGAGGCCCCGGTCGCGAGCCGCTCAAGTGCGGGGCCCAGGCGTGGATCGGCTCCGTCACCGAGGGCGGCCAGCAGAACCAGGGCACGGTCGGCCGGTCCCTGATCACGCAAGAGCGATTGCCCTGCTCGCAGCCACGCTCGCCTCAGCCCGCCTCGTGGTTCCGTGTCCGTTTCATAGGCCGTCGTCACCTGGTCCGGGTCGGCCGCGCAGACCTCAACGGGATCGTCCAGGTCCGGGGAGGCGTCATCTGTCTCCTTCGGACTCGATGCCATCGACTCGTGTCGCGCGGGGTGAACCGCTCGCCACGCCTCGGCGCGGGCCAGGTCCGTCCACCGAGGGTCGTCGAGGTCCATCTCCGCCGGGGCGAGCGCCTTCAGCACCGGTATGGCCCCATGGCCGGTCCGCATCTCCACCAAGACCCGCACGTGCTCCAAGCCGGCCAACGCGCCGACCAGGTCGGCCAGGGCGTACGGGTCGGTGGACGAGTGGAGGTCCGGCAGGACGAGCACCGTGCACCGCCGGTCGGCCGACAGCCCGGCGAGCAGTTCTTCCGGCGCCCGTGCCACCACCCCGAGTTGATCGGCCAGGTTCCACAAAGCCGTCCGTACGCCCTGCCCTGCCAGTGGGACGAAGCCGTGTACCCGGCGCTCCGGTGCCGTACCGGGACGGGTTCCGTGTGCCGCCAGCCACGCCAGCAACTGCGACTTCCCGCAGTTCTCGCTACCGGTCACCAGGCACAGACGGGGTGCCGCCGGGTCGGCCAGCCAGCCGAGCAGCGCCGCACCCGCCGGTTCGCGGCCCGCAGCGGGACGGGCCCAGGTGTCGGCGGTCAACGGCGGGCCGCCTGCTGAGCGGTGTAGGTGATCAGCTCCTTCAAGCCCTGCTCCCGGGAGTCGGCGTCCTCACCGTAGTCGAAGCTGTGCGTGAACTCCGCCTGGGGGCAGGCCTGTTGCAGCCACACCGCACAGTAATGTCCTGGCATCATGCACGGCTGCAGCTCGCAGTACACCCGCCGGACGCGGTCCGCCGGGACTCCCTCCGACTCCAGACGCTGCCGGATGATCTCCTCGGGGTGGAGGCGCCCCGGCCCGGTGGCCTCCGTGACGATCTGCTTCTTCCCGGCCTCGTCGACGTACTCGAAGGCGGCCGAGAAGGGGAAATTGAGGGTGTGCCGTACGTCGTCCAGGACACGCGGCCACCAGTTCTCCCGTCCCGTGAAAGCCGAGGGATCGATGGTGCGTAGTTCCTCGTTCAGCTCCCCGAAGGCCACCGCCGCCTCCTGCAGATGCGGCGCGGCGGCGATGACGGGCAGGGCGCGGTCCAGAGCCACGAGGCAGGCGAGCAAGGAGGGGAGGTCGGTGGCGACGAACATGTCGGCCGCCTCCGCGGCGAGGAACACCGCCTGCACAGCACCATCCGGGCGCACGCAGAGTTGTGCCAGCCGGTCGTGGCCGATGCGTGCCCAGCCCTCCGTTCCGGTCGGCACCTCCTCCGCACCGTTGTGTCGCGCGTAGGTCCCCAGCGGCACGGCGTCCGTCTCCTCCGCCGCGCGGAAGTACGGAGCGACGTGGATCGGAACGCCGGTCTCGGTCAGCGGTCCGCGCGCATCCTCGGGAAGCCGCAGGCCATGGGCGCCGGTGAGGGAGAAGCGGCGCATCCCGGCGGCGCCGAAGTGGGCGACGGCCTGGTCAGGTGAGGGGACGGACATGGATGAACCTCACGGCACAGTTCGAACGAGCGGTCGCCCTCACCTTAGGGCTTGCCGAAGAACAACATGTGGGCAGGCGGTGTGCTGAGGGGGGACTGGATCAACACCTTGCACGCGTTCAAGCCGCATATGAAGCCGCCCGCCTGTGCCGGCGGCCACCAGGAACCGCCTGCGCCCCGGCGGACCCGCGGGGCGACCAGGAGTGGGAGCTGTACCCGGCGGCCCGACACGACCGCCCCGGTGATGCACCCCGCCGAAGCGGAGGTACTGCGGATGGCTGCCGAACCGGACCCTCTGCTGTAGCAGGCGTGTGCCCGGCGTCCGGGACCGGAGGGCCTCCCGGTGGTCCCGTCCGCCGCAAGCGGATGCCCGGCCGGGCAGGAACGTGCACGCTTCACTCCGGAGGCCGCGGGAGAGCCGCAGCGGGATCAGTAGTACGTGATGTCCCAGTGGTTCGCCCAGCGCTCGTCGGCGTAGTCGACGACTGTCTTGCCGCCGGACGTCACGCGCCAGACCCAGGCACCGTCGCCTCGCTCGTGGTGCTTCTTGGCGTGCTTCTGGATGTGGTTGGTGACGCAGGAGGTGCGGCTGATGTCGGCCTTGTAGCCGTTCCAGTGGCTGTACGTACCGCCGACGTGGCCGGTTTCCGTGCCGCCGGTGACGACGACCTTGCAGCCGCTCTTCTTCTTCAGGGCGATGACGCCGTTGACGGTGCCGACACGGATGCCCTGGAGGCTGGTGCAGCTCTTGCGGTTGCGGTCGGTGCAGTTCCCGCTGGAGACGCGGCTGATACCGGCCGCCTTCAGCCTGGCCGACGCCTGGGCGTCGCTGAGCTTCCCGCCGCCTCCGGGCTTGCCGCCCCCGCCGCCGCTGTCGCCTCCGCGGACGAGGGCGGCCCAGGTGGTGGGGCCGGCGATGCCGTCGGCGGTGAGGTGGTGGGTCTTCTGGAAGGCCTTCACGTTCGCCGTGGTGCCGGTGCCGAACACGCCGTCGGCCTTGGTGGTGTGGCCTCGTGCCGTCAGCAGCAGCTGCACGGTGGTGACGTCGGTACCCCGCTGCCCCGACTTCACCGTCGGCCAGGACGCCTGAGTGGCGGCTGCGGGCGCCACGGCCGCGGGTGCGGAGACCGGTGCCTGGGGAGCTGCTGTCGCCGCGGCTCCGGCCGAGAGGGGGGAGTGTCAACTTTTACAGTCCCTGATGGCGCGCTTCCGGCGGGCCGGCCTCGTGACGTTCGGGCGTACCGCCACACCGGAGATGACCTACAGCATCACGACGGCACCCGTGCTGTACGGCCCCACCCGCAACCCGTGGGACCTGGAGCGGATCGCGGGCGGATCCAGCGGGGGCGCGGGCGCGGCCGTCGCCGCCGGGGTGGTCCCCGTCGCCCACGCCACCGACGCCGCCGGGTCGCTGCGCATACCCGCCGCCTGCAACGGCCTCTTCGGCCTGAAGCCCACCCGTGGCCGGGTCTCCATGGGCCCCGACGCCGACGAGACGTTCAGCGGCCTGGCCGTGCACGGCAGCGTCAGCCGCACCGTCCGCGACAGCGCGGCGCTGCTCGACCGGATGCGCGGCCCGGAACCGGGCGACCCCTACTTCGCCCAGCAGCCGTCCCGGCCCTACGCCGAGGAGGTCACCCGCGACCCGGGCAGGCTGCGGATCGGTGTCCTCCCCCAGGGGTGGGGCGGGCGCCGCACCGGCGCACCCGTGGCCGACGCGCTCGCCCGCACCGTGCGCCTGCTCGGATCGCTCGGTCACCAGGTGGGGGAGACCGAGGCCGGCCTGGGCGTCGACTGGGAGGAGTTCGTCCTGGCCACCGCCCGTCTGTCGACGGTGAACCTCACGGCCTCGGTCGACGGGCCGGCCGCCGCCTTCGGCCGGCCCGTCGACGCCACGGCCCTCGAACCGGCGACCCTCGCCGGTTACCACTACGGGCGGCGGGTCAGCGGCGCCCAGTTCGTCACCGCCCTCGCGGTCCGCAACCGGGTCGCCCGGAGCCTGGCCCGGTACTTCGACGCCCACGACGTCCTGCTCACCCCGACCCTGCCGGAGCTCCCCATGCCCCTGGGCGCGTACGCCGAGGGCGCCGAGGCGCTGGACGGCCTCGGCTGGATCGACCGCCTCAACGACCGCTCGCCGTTCACCATGGCGTTCAACGTGGCGGGTACGCCCGCCATGTCCGTGCCCGTGACGGCCGACGCCGGGACCGGGCTCCCGGTCGGCATGCAGTTCGCCGCCGGTCACGGGCGCGAAGACCTCCTCTTCCGCCTCGCCGGACAGCTCGAACGGGCGAGCCCCTGGTCGGGCCGGACCCCGGCGGTGTGGGCGGGGAACCCCACGCGCCCCTGAGCTTTTCCGGCACGGCCGCCGCGCGGCCCTCCGCCCCGCCGGGCCCGGTCAGCCCGACGCCGGCGGCCCGGCCGTCAGGGGACTCGGCAGCACGGTCCAGACGTCCCCCGTACGACCGGGTGTCAGCCGCATCGCCGTCAACGCCTTCACCGGCAGCGGTGCCGCGCACAGCGCGCGCAGGTCCCCGGTGCGCGGCAGCTCCCGCACGGCCTCCTCCAGCGCCGCGCCCAGCACCGGGCCCGAACCCGCGACCGACGCCAGCGCGCCCCCCACCAGCGAGCCGAACAGCTTGCGGCGCAGGGCTGCCGGATCGTCGGTCAGCATGCGCGCGGGCAGGTCCGGGACCGGCATGCCGTGCCGGGCGAGGCGGGCCGGGCTGACGCGGATGTCGGCCAGGTCGCGGTAGACCAGTCGCAGCGGCTCGCCCGACGTCGAGAGCACCACGAGCAGGTTCTGGCCGTGCGCCTCCAGCGCCACGCCCAGCTCCAGCAGCCCCAGCCCGACGGTCAGGCACAGGCGCGCGAAACCGGCCGGCCACCCGGGCGAGCGGGGCAGCCCGGTGGTCGCCAGCGCCGCCACCGGGACGACGTGCTCGCCGGGCGCCGCGTACGCCCGGGGCGACTCGCGCAGGACGGCGGCCAGGTCGGGGGAGTGCGCGGTGGCCGCGCCCAGGGTGCGGGTGACGTCCAGCAGCCCGCCCGTGCGCGCCGCCACCGCCTGACCGAAGACCGACAGGGTGTCCGACGCGGCGACCGAGGCGACGGAGATGTCCCGCACCGAGGACGTCAGCCGGGTGCTCAGCGCCGTCTTCACGTGCGGCCCGCCGGGCACGGCGAGCGTGCGCAGGGACATCAGCGGGTGCGCGGCCAGCGTCGCTTCCCCGCCCGGCCGCTTCAGCACGTGCGCCGCCTGCCACGGATGCACGGGCAGCAGCAGCCGCCCCCCGTCCCGCAGCTCCCGCGGCCACGCCCCCGTCACCAGGCACTCCGCCGCCGGGACGGGCAGCAGCCCCAGCTCCACGACCGGCCCGTGCTCGGGCCCGTAGGCCAGCTGCTCGGCCACCGAGAAACCGGGCCGCGCACGGCAGTTGGGGTGGAACGGGTGACCGTCGACCACCCGCTGCTCCCAGCCCCACTCGCTCTCCGGCCACTCGTCCGGGTGATTCTCCCGCCCCGCCCGCGCCAGGGCCGTGGACGCGGCGCTGTGCCCCAGCTCGGCGGCGAAACCCGCCGAGTGCGGCACGGCGAGGTCCGTCACCAGCCGCGCGGGATCGTCGTACGGCGTCCCGTCGAGCCGTACGGCGGTGACGTACGCGTCGGTGCGGTACGGGTCGGCGGCCGGACCGTCCAGCCGACGGCCGTCCGTGAGGCGCAGGACGAGTCCGTCCCGTACGGACTCCCGGCCGGTGATCCACGGCAGCGGTTCGTACGCGAGCGCCCGCCACAGCCGGGTCAGCACCGCCGCGCGGGCACCGGGCAGTGCGGCCGCGTACCGGGGGACGAGACCGGGCCGGACGGCGGCCAGTTCGTCGGCGACCTCGGCCTCGGCGGTGTCGGGACGGTGCACGGGCGGGCTCCTCGGGTACGGGTCGGGTACGGGGGCGAGAACGAGCAGGGCGTCACGGCGAGGGGACCACGGCAGACATACTGTTCGCCCCCGCCCTCTGTCAGACCGTAGGGAACGAGTGGAACGCGTGGATCTCCTGCCCCCGCACCCCGGCGCCGTATTCCCGGACGACGTCGCGGAACGCGCCGACGCCTACGCCGCGGTGCCGCTGCTGAACTGCCTGCTGCGAGAGGTCGCCGTACCGCGCCCGGCCGCCGGCGACCGCCCGGTGTACCGGCTGCCCGGCGGCCGGCTGCTGCGGGTCCGCGGCGGCCGGCGCCCCGCCGAGCCGGAGGTGTACGCGGCGGACGGCTGGCGGCGCGTCGGCCACGACGAACTGGTGAAACTCGTCGCCGAGGAACTGTGCCACCACACCGGCCGGCCCAACCACGACCTGCCCGCCGAGATGACCGGCAGCCGGGACGCGGTCGCCGCGCTGCTGACGGCACGCGCGGCGGCGACCCCGCCCGACGACCCGTACCTGCGCTCCGAACAGTGCCTCCTCACCGGCCACACCCACCACCCCGCCCCCAAGGCGCGCGGCGGCGGCCCGCACACCGGCTGGCTCCCCTACGCACCGGAGGCGCACGCCCGGTTCCCGCTGGCGCTGCTCGCCGTGCGGGCCGACACGGTCGTCGAGGAGGGCGACACCACCGCCCTGGACGCCCTCGCGGAGGCCCCGCCCGGCTACCGCCTGCTGCCCGCCCACCCCTGGCAGCTCGACCTGACGGCGCCGGCCCTCGCCCCGGCCTTCGCCGACGGGCGCCTGATCCGGCTGGGCACGACCGCGTTCCCGGTGTGGCCCACGGCGGCGATCCGCACGGTGTACGCGCCCGAGTACCTTCCCGGGCGCGACCTCTTCCTGAAGTTCAGCCTCGACGTGCGCATCACCAACGACATCCGCCGCCTGTGGCGCCACGACCTGCTGAGACTGCGCCGCACCGACACGGCGGTCACGGAGGCCTTCGAGGCGATCGGCCCACCGGCCGCCTGGCTCGCCGACCGCGGCCACCGCACCGCCGACTTCGCCTTCGAGGAACTCGCCGTCGTCGTCCGCGACGGCCTGCGCACCCGCCTGCTGCCCGGCGCGACCCCGCTGCTCGCCGCGGCCCTCGTGGAGGGCTTCCCCGGCAGCCCGCTGGCGGCCACGGCGGACCCGGCGGCCTGGTGGGAGGCGTACCTCGGCGCCGTCGTCCCGCCCGTCCTGACCGCCTTCGCCGACGACGGTGTCGTCCTGGAGGCGCACCTCCAGAACACCCTGGTCGCCGTGGACGCGGCCGGCACCCCGGTGCAGGCCCTCTTCCGGGACGCCGAGGGCGTCAAGCTCCTCCCCGACACGCCCCGCGCGGCCGGCTGGGAACGGCTGGTGTACTGCCTGGTCGTCAACCACCTGCTGGAGATCGCCGGCGCCCTCGCCGAGCACCACCCCGGCTTCGACCCGCGGCCCGCCCTCCGCGCCGCCCTGGCCCGCCACGACCTGCCCGAGATCCCGGCCCTGCTCACCGCGCCGTCCCTGCCCGCGAAGACCAACCTCCTGCTCCGCTGGACCGGCGCGGACGGCGCCGCCGCCCGCTACCTGCCGTTGCCCAACCCGCTGCCGGGGGCGTGAGGAGGAGCCGCGGAGCGGGCGGACCGCTCGTCCCGGGGCGGTCCCGGAACCGGCTCCGGGAAGGCCGGCCTCCCACCCGCCACGCCGGGGAAAGCCGGTGCCCCGGAGGGGACGGGCCACGGGCGGACATCCGGAGGCGGCGGGATGAGACCAGGAGCCGATCGTGAACTCCCTCCGGCTGCCTGTATGTTCGAAGCGACCTTTGTCACGGGGTGGGATCGCCGAGGACGACGGGATCGCTGAGGGCGAGGAGACACATGGACACGGCTGGCGTCACGACGGCGCTGGACGAGGCGCGTACGGCCGACTCCAGGACGCGCGACCGCATCTGCGACGAGGCGGCGGCGGCACTGCTGGCGGCGGGCGCTCCGCCCTCCTTCGAGGTGGGCTCCGCCGACCTCCGCCTCGACCCCTACTTCATGTGCGCCGACCGCTACTGGCGCCGGCGGTTCCTGGAGCGGCCGACGGCGCGTACGGCCCTGGAGTGTGCCCGATGGATGTCGGAGCACGTACAGGACGGGGCCTGGGGCGCCGTTGCCGAGCAGTGGGCCCTCGGCAACGGGTTCCTCAACCGGGCGAGCGTGGAATCGACGGAGCGGATCGCGCAGGCGGTGGCAGAGGCGGGCGCCGGACCCGGAGCGGAGCGCGTCGCCCACTTCATCGTCCTCTTCCACGCGGGGAAGCTGCGGGCGAACTTCTGCTTCGACGAGTTGCACGCCTTCCTGGCGTCCTCGCCGTCGTCCTCGCCGGCCGGTTCCCTCCGAGAGGAGCCCGTGCTGCAGGCGCTCCGGTCGTTCGCCGCGTTCGGCAGCCGGGCGCTGACCGTCTCCTACGCCGTCGACCTCCTGAACCGGGCCTGGTCCGCGCCCGGGCGGACCCGCCACACCGTGGACATCTGCCTCAACGGGCTGGCGTTCGCCGTTCCCTTCGAGGAGCAGGGCGAACTGCTCCGCCGCCATGCGGAGGAGGCGGTGGAGGCGTACCCGGACGACCACATGTTCCACGCCCGTCTGGCCGCGGGACTGCACCTGTGCGGCCGTCACGACGAGGCACTGGAGAGCATCGACACCGCCCTCACCCTGCTCGCGGCGAGCCCCACGGCCAGCCTCGGCGTGCTGCAGGACCAGTACCTGACCAAGCGGGACGCCATCCAGGAGGGACGGCTGAGAGCCGCACGGGACGCGGAGCATCGGCGGCGGTGGGAACAGCAGACGGCGGCCAACGCCCGGCTGGAACGCTCGCTGCACACCTCCGCGGTGCGCGCCGTCGAGGTCGTCGCCGTGTTCACCGCGGCGATCGCCTTCGCCGTCGGCTCCCTGCAGGTCACCCTGACCGGCGACCTTCCGCTGGCCGACCGCCTGTGGCTGCTGGCCGCACAGGGCGCGGGCCTGGCCCTGTTCGCGCTGCTGATCGTCGGCGGAACATGGCTCATCACCCGCAGCCGTCACCGATAGGGAGACGAGGCCGGTGCACCACGGCCACCGGCCCCTGCCACCACCCCGCAGCACGTCGCGGCCGCCTCCGGACCGGAGCGGTCCCGCCGACCCGGTGGGCCTGCCGGGTCAGGACACCGTCCGTCCGACCGTCCGGCGCACGGACTGACCGTCCAGCGCACGGACCGTCTCCATCACACGGTCGACGTCCGCGTCCGGCGCGACACGTCCGATGAGTTCCGGGGTGACCGGTTCCTTGCGCAGGACCGCGCCCACGGCCGTGGAATCCACCCGGCGCCCGTAGAAGTCCTCCAGGTGGTCGGCGACCGAGTCGGGGCTGACGTTCCGCCGCAGGGGCCCGAGCACCCAGTCGGTGAGCTCGGCCTCTTCGCCGTCCCGGGGCTGCGGGGCGCCGTGGCGCCAGGAACCGCCGTCGTGCCAGAGCGCCAGCGTGATGGCCGGGTACGAGCTCTCGTCCGCAGGGAGGCGGGTCAGCGGTTCCAGGGGCTCCGGGAGCCCGTCGAGCAGGCCGGGCCACAGGGCGTCGTCGGCGTAGGGGCTCAACGGGGACTCGTGGTCGAAGGCGCGGAAGAAGGTCAGCGACGGGCCGAAGAAGACGTGGTAGTCGTCGCCGCCGCCGTTCTCGAACGCGAAGTGCTCGAAGCCGCTCTCGTCGGCCGGTGTGTACGTGTAGCGGGGCCACGTCGAGTCGAGGCACGTCTCGACGACGGTGAGGCCGCGCAGCCACTGACGGAGCCGTTCCGGTGGGGGGAAGGAGGCGGCGAGATCGGAGAGAGCAGACATGCTGCGCAGCTTAGGGAAGGTGATCGGCAGGTCAGCCGCCGGGATCGTCGAACATGGCCAGCAGCGACTGCTCGTCCGTCTCCGGCCCGGCCTGCCCCCGCTGCGGGACCTGCTCGGCCCACACCGTCTTGCCCTGTGGCGTGTAGCGGGCGCCCCAGCTCTTGGTGAACTGCGCCACCAGGAACAGGCCGCGCCCGCCCTCCTCGGTCGTGGCCGCCCGCCTCAGGCGCGGAGAGGTGTTGCTGCGGTCGGAGACCTCGCAGATCAGCGACTCGTCGCGCAGCAACCGCAGACACACCGGCCCCTGGCCGCCGTACCGCACGGCGTTGGTGACCAGCTCGCTGACCACCAGCCCGGTGTTGAAATCCAGCTCCGACATGTCCCAGGCGGCGAGCTGGTCACGGGTGAGCGCCCTGGCCCGCGCCACGACCGAGGAGTCGGACGGAAACTCCCAGGACGCCACTCGGTCCTCGGGCAGCGGGTGCACACGGGCCAGCAGGAGGGCCACGTCGTCGTGCGGACCGCCGGGCAGGAGGGTGCCCGTGATCCGGTCGCAGACGTCCTCCAGCGCCGGACCGCCGCGGTCCAGCGAGGCCAGCAGCCGCCCGGTGCGCGCGTCGGTGTCCCCGTAGCCGCGGCTCTCCTTGAGCAGGCCGTCGGTGTACATCGCCAGCAGGCTGTCCGCGGGCAGGTCGACGACGACGGACTCGTACGGCTGGATCCCGCCGAGCCCGAGCGGCGGGCCGGCCGGCAGGTCGATCAGCCGCGCCCGGCCGCCCGGCGTCAGCAGGGCGGGCGGCGGATGACCGGCCCGTGCGGCCGTACAGGTGCAGGTCACCGGGTCGTACACCACGTACAGGCAGGTCGCCCCGGTCGCGGGGTCCTGTTCGCCGACCGACTCGTCGAGGGTGCGGCTGACCAGGTCGTCCAGATGGGCCAGCACCTCCTCGGGGGGCAGGTCCTGCCCGGCCAGCGTCCGCACCGCCGTCCGCAGCCGGCCCATGGTCGCCGCCGCCTGCAGACCGTTGCCGGGCACGTCCCCGACGACCAGCGCCACGCGCGTCCCGGACAGCGGGATCGCGTCGAACCAGTCCCCGCCCACGCCCGCGCTGGCGTCCGCGGGCAGATAGCGGAAGGCGAGGTCGACGGCGCTCAGCCGGGGCAGGACGCGCGGCAGCAGGCTGCGCTGCAGGGTGAGGGAGGCGTGGCGCTCCCGGCGGTAGTGGCGGGCGTTGTCCACGCTGATCGCGGCGCGGTCCGCCAACTCGCCCGCCAGCGTCAGGTCGTCCTGCTCGTACGGCCTGGCCCTGCCGCGGCGGTAGAACCCCGCCAGGCCCAGGACGGAGCCCCGCGCGCACAGCGGAGCGCCCAGGTAGGAGTGCACACCCTCGCCGAGCGGACCGACGGGGTGCACCCGGTCGGCCGGGTGCCCGGCCAGGGCGGCGGTCACCACCGAGTCCGTGACCGGCCGCCCGGACTCCAGGCACCGGGCCTGGGGCGTGCCGGCGGGGTAGCCGACCGGCTCGTCCACGCCGCCGCCCGGGGCGCCGCGGGAACCATCGCCCACCCAGGCGGCCACCCGGCGCAGCACCACGCCGGGGGACGGCCTCCCGGGCGGTGGCTCCTCGCCCGCCAGGACGCTTTCCACCAGGTCGACGACGACCAGGTCGGCGAAGCGCGGCACGGCGATCTTCGCCAGCTCCTCGGCGGTACGCCCTATGTCCAGGGTGGTGCCGAGCCTGATGCCCGCCTCGTTCAGCAGGGACAGCCGCCCGCGCGCCTCGGCGGCGAGCCGGCCGACGCCCGGCTCGCCCACCAGCAGCAGCCACGCGTCGGCCGGCCCGGCGGCGTGCGGTTCCGCCGTCGCACCGGGCGCGTCCGCCCCCGCCGTCACGGTGGGACTGTCCAGGAGCGGCACATGACGGCCGTCGGGGGCGGTCGCGGTGGTCGGGCCCGCCGCCCCCGTGCCGCGGACGTCCTCGAAGCTGACCTCGACCGCCGCGCCCTCCGCGTCGCCGTGATGCAGCTCCCGGCGGCGCAGCACGGCCGTGCGACCGCCCCCGAGCGGGACCTCGGCGAACGCCTCACCGGTCGAGGAGATCAGCTCGACGGCACGCTCCAGCAGCAGCGACCGCTCCTGCGAGGCCAGCCGGGGCGGCGGTCCGCCGCGTCGGGACAGCTCTCCCGAGCCGAGGTCCAGCTCGGCGTGCCCACCGCGCTCCCTGGCCCGGTGGAAGGAGCGCATCAGCTCGAGCTCGCGGGCCGCGCCCAGCTCCAGCAGACGTTCCCCGATGCGTTCGGTGGCCTCCTGCAGGGCCAGCGCCATGCCGGGGTCGGCCAGCTCCCGGGGCACGGAGAGGTTGACCGCGCCCCGCACGGCGCCGCCCACCGGGTCGCGCACCGGCGCGGCCATGCAGGTCAGCACCTTGAGGTCGTGCAGGAAGTGTTCGTGGCCGACGACCACGAACGGCTCCCTGGTGCTCAGCACCATGCTGACGCTGCTGGTCCCCATGAACCGCTCGTCGACATTGGCACCCGGCACCAGGGAGGCGGCGTCCATCAGCCTCAGCCCCGCCGGGGCGCCCCACCGGTCCACGATGTTCGCCCGCGAGTCGGCCAGCACCACGGTCACCGGCATGCCCGAGAGTCGTTCGTACAGGCGTTCCAGTATCGGCGCGGCGGCCCTGATCAGGCGGGAGTCGGGATCCAGGTCGCCGGCGACCGGCAGGGCGGCCTTCTCGCGGTCGATGCCGAGCGACTGCGAGCGCTGCCAGGAGGCGAGGATCTCCGGACGCACCCCGGCACCCGGCGGCGTCAGGCCGTCGTGACCGCTGTCCGGAGGAGTTGCGTGCGGCTCCACAGAATCAGGGTAAGCGGGCAAAAGGGACGTCCGCCTGGTGCGGACGCCCGGTTATGAATGTTTCGGGAGTGAAGGGCCGGGCCTGCCGGGAACACGGGCCGCCGTACCGCCGGGCGGCGGGGGCACCCCGTCCCGGCGGCGGCTCCCGGGCCGGGGGCGCCCGGTCGCGCGGCGGTGTCAGGCGTGGGTCGCGTACGTGAGGAAGCGGGTCCAGGCCGCCGGGGAGACGGCGAGCTGTGCGTCCTGCGGCGCCTTCGAGTCACGGACGTGGACGGTCCCGGGGCACGACGCCACCTCGACGCAGTCGCCTTGGCTGCCGCTGCTGTAGCTGGACTTGTGCCAGGACAGGGCCACTTCGACGCAGTCGCCGTCCCCGCTGCTGCTGTAAGTGCTCTTGAACCAGACCAGTTCCGTGGTGCTCATAGGGCTCCTCGCATCTGCTGCAACAGGCCCAGGGAGTCGTCGAGGGAGAGAGCCTGTGAGCGCATCCTTGCGTACCTCATCTGAAGGACGCTGACCTCTTTTCGGTCGGAGATGAACATACCTCCGCGCTGTCCCTCGTTGTAGGCGAGCCAGCGTGCCTCGGGCGTCTCCAGGAGCTGCATCGGGCCAGCCATCCCGGCATGTGCGTTCCGCACCAACGGCATCACCTGCACCTCCACATTCCGCAGCTCCGCCAGCTCCAGCACATGATCGATCAGCTCCCGTGTCACCTCCACCCCGCCGGTGCGCCGCAGGAACAGGTGCTCCTCCAGGATGAAGCTGAACGCCGTGTTCGGCCGCTCCGTCAGCAGCCGTTGCCGTTCCGCCCGCGCCTCCCACTGAGCCACGATCTGATCGTCTCCCAGCGGCGGCAGTTGGTTCACGAACAGCGTGCGCGCATACGCCTCCGTCTGCAGCAGGCCCGGGATCAGACGGCATTCGTACGTGGAGAGGTTCACGGCCTCCGTCTCCAGCCGGGCCCACTGCCTAAACCAGCTCGCCAGCCCCGGTTGCCGGGACAGGTGCCGTGCCGCACCCCGCAGCGCCCCGAAGGCGTCGAGGATCTCCTCCGCGCGGTCCACGAAGTCGGCCGGAGGGAAGCGCCGCCCCTGCTCGATGGAGGCCACCGTCGGCAGCGAGTACCGCACCTGTGGCGCGAACTCCTCCTGCGTGAGCCCCGCCCGTCTGCGGAACGCCTTGACGACCTCACCGAACGCCTTGAGGCTGTCCGACACCTCCGGTTCACCGCCCCCGCACAGCACGCCGGCGTCGCCCGTACCGTTCGTCACCCGCCACACCTCCCGCACGTCTCACCCGACGGGCCCATGCTCACGGACGGTTACTCCCACTGTCCACCCTCCGTACCCGTACGCTGACCCTGCGTACGGGTCGCCGATCTGGTGGGACGCCGTCGCCGCAGGTGGGATGTGCGGCATGAGACCAGCCTCCACGCCCCGACCCCCGGTCACCGCACGTGTGTTCACGCAGCGGTTCAGCTCCACCCCGCGCGGCGCCCGACTGGCCCGGCATCTCGCCCTGCACCGCCTGGACGCGTGGGGCATCCCGTACGGCTCGGCCGTCTCCGACACCGCCGCGCTGCTCGTCGCCGAGCTGGCGGCGAACGCCGTGACGCACGGACGGGTGCCGGGACGCGACATCGAGGTGCTGCTGCGGCTCGACGCGTACACGCTGCGGATCGACGTGTCCGACAGCCGGGGGGAACGCCGGCCGCCCGCGCCGGGAGGGGCGGGGGCGGCGTCGGAGGACGCCGAGGGCGGGCGGGGGCTGCTGCTCGTGGAGGCGCTGGCCGACCGGTGGGGCGTCTTCGACCGCGTCCCCGTCGGCAAGACGGTCCGCGCCGAACTGGACCTGTGAGGTCTGCTGGCACACTCCTGGCCATGGCCACGATCACGCTGTCCGACATCGAGAAGGCCCTGCGGTCCGGTTGGGGCGCCGACACGTGCGCCCCCGAGGACGTGGGCGGTTGGCGCCCGGACAATCCCGCGCGCGGCCAGTGCGGAGTGACCGCTCTGATCGTGAACGATCTCCTCGGCGGCGAACTGGTGCGCGGAGAGGTGCGCGTCGAGGGCGAGCTGGCCGACTACCACTGGTGGAACCGGTTCGCCGGTGTCGAAGTCGACCTGACCAGGGAGCAGTTCGGGCCGGAGGAGAGGGTCGGCCCCGGGACGATCGTGGAACGGCCGCCGGGCCCGCCCGGTCGCTGCCGTGAGCAGTACGAGCTGCTGCGTCACCGCGCCCTCACACACCTCGGCCTGCCCGCCGAGGACGCCGAGGCCGGGCAACCGGGGTCGGCGGAACGGTAGGTGCTCGGGTCGTCCGTCTACACCGTGGGTATGACATGCCGCGCTCCTGCCACGCCTGTTGCAGACCCCGGTACACCCTCGGGTGGACGACGCCGCCGCCTCGGCCTCCTACGCTCGGCTGGCCGGATGTGAGGTCGCGGTCTGCTCGCACCACACCGGTGGAATGGGGGGGATCGCCCGTGGACCTGGTTCTGCTCCTGCTGTGGATCGGTCTGCCGTTCGTCGGGTTCCTCGGCATCGTCGTGCTGGTGGGCGTGTTGCTGTGGAAGTTCGGCGGTGGCGGTGACGGCGGGCACGGCCCGGGCGGCGGTTTCACCGGCGGCTCGGCGGGCTTCTGACCCGCGGCCCGCACGTACTGCCCGGAGACCCAGGACACCGGCCTCCGGCCTGACCAGCAGCGGAAGAGGTCCAACAGGTGACGAAGGATGGGAGCGACGTGAGCAGCCGGAGTCGGCAGGAGGAGCCCACGAGCTACGGACTTCAGCCGCCGGCGGTACCCGCGCCCGCCACCGGTGACGCGCCCGCTCCGGCGGGCGGGCACGAACCGACGGCCGCCCGGCCGCCGCACGCCCGCACCGAGACCGGAGCGGATCCGCAGACGGGTGCGGGCCGGTTGATCGGAGGCCGCTACCGGCTGCTGGAGCGGCTCGGTGCCGGCGGGATGGGTACGGTGTGGCGGGCCCGGGACGAGGTCGTCGAACGCGACGTGGCCGTCAAGGAACCGCAGGTTCCGCCGAACCTGGGGGCGGCCGAGCGCCGTACCGCCTTCCTGCGCATCGAGCGCGAGGCCCGGGCCGCCGCACGGATCGACCACCCCTCGGTCGTGACCATCCACGACGTGGTCACCGAAGGGGGCCGGCCCTGGATCGTGATGGAGCTGCTGCGCGGGAAGTCGCTGGCCGAGCTCCTGGACGAGGGCACCCTGGCCCCGGCGGAGGCCGCCCGGATCGGACTGGCCGTCCTCGGCGCCCTCGCCGCCGCCCACGAGGCGGGAGTGCTGCACCGGGACGTGAAGCCGGGCAACGTGATGGTCGGCCGCCATGACCGGGTGGTCCTCACCGACTTCGGGATCGCGCAGGTCGAGGGCGAGCAGAAGCTCACCGAGACCGGTGCCTTCATCGGCTCGCCCGAGTACATCGCCCCCGAACGCGTCCTGGGCCGCCGTCCCGGGCCGGAGTCCGACCTGTGGTCGCTGGGCATCATGCTGTACCAGGCCGTGGAGGGGGTGTCCCCGTTCCGCCGTCAGACCACTCCCTCCACGCTGCAGGCCGTCCTGCTGGCCGAGCTCCCGCCCCCGCAGAACGCGGGAGAGCTCACCGGCCTGATCACCGGGCTGCTGCGCAAGGAACCGGAGGGCCGCCTGACCGCCCAGGCCGCCCAGCCGCTGCTGCACACCCTCACCCTCCCCGTACCGCCGCCGCCCCCGACGTTGCGGCACCCGTCCGCCGAACCGGCCGGACCCGCCGCGGCCACGCGGCAGCCGGTCTGGCGCAGGAACCCCCGCGTCTCCGTCGCGGTGGCCGCGGCGGTGGCCCTCACGGTCACGGCGGTCACCGTGGTGCTGACGAACCAGGACGACCTGCCGGACGGGTGGAAGAGGTACGACGAGTACCGGATGAACCTGTCCGTGGCCGCGCCCGCCGACTGGACCATCACCACCGAGGACGATCTCGGCGGAGAGAACGGCCCCTACCGCGGCACCCGCTACACCTCCCCCAAGGGGGACGTCTCCTTGCTGGTCGACCGCAAGGAGAAGGTCACCGAGACCCCGCGGGCCGTCGCCGACCGCTGGAAGCAGGAGAGCGAGGCCGCCGTCCCGCCCACCGGCGGCAAGCCGAGCGTCGTCGGCATCGAGTCGGCCACTCACCAGGGCCGGGACGCGGCCGTCGTCACCGAGTCCTACAGCGAGAACAGCGAGGGGGCACCCCGCCGTTTCAGGAAGGTCCTCATCGTCACCACCTCGGGGCAGGAACGCCTGACCCTGGGGGTCAACCTGCCCGACGGCAAGTCGGCCCGGAAGACCGCCGACGACCTGCTCGGCAAGGCCCGGGCGTCCTTCCGGATCCGCAACCTGTGAGGTCCCCGCCCGTCACGCGGGTCTCAGCAGGCTCCCTGGGCCCTGGCCGGTGGGTGGAAACAGGCGATGACCGTCTTGCCGTGGGGGCAGGGACGGGCCTCCCAGCTGTCGGTCAGGGCGTCGACCAGGAGCATCCCCCGTCCCCCGGGCTGGTCGTCGGTCGCGGCACGCTGGGTGGGCAACGTGGCGGAGGCGTCGTGGACGGCGACGTGCAGGCACCTCCCGTCCCAGGTCATCACCAGCTGGGCGTGGGAGTGGGCGTGCACATGGGCGTTGGTGACCAGCTCCGAGACGGTCAGCAGGACATCGTCCACCGTCTGGGGAGCGCGGTCGGTCCATGCCAGGGACCGCAGATGGTGCAGGGCCCAGTCACGCGCCTCCTTGGGACCGGTGTCCATCGGCAGCGACCGCGCCCAGCCCACCGCCCGGAGCGAGGAATCGTCATCCACTGCAAGCCCTCCCTGGCTCATCCGCTGCAGTGCGTCTTCCCCATCCGGGCCGCCCGACGCCGTCCGTGTGCCGAAACGACCGCCGAAATCCGGTGCGGGCGGCGCCGTCAGGCCGCGGTCACTCCCGTGACCGGCGCCTTCCGGACCGACCGGATGACCGGCCGACCGGACGCTGCGGCCTGCGGCCCGGCCGAGGTCGGGAGGCGGTCCCCGGAGGGGAGCCGGCCGGTTCGTGCGGGGCCGCGGGCAACCGAGTGGCGGCGGAACCCGTCTTCGTGATCACAGCAGGTCACAGGACGGGAATGAGGGGAACGGACATGGATGAGGCTGCGGCGTCGGCGGTCGTGCGCGCGCTGAAGGGCGTGGGCCTGCTCGCGTACAACGTGGTCGGCTCGGTGGGCGACATGCTCGCCGTCCACGTCCCGTGGAACAGGTGGCGCGGGCGCTCCGCCAAGGAGCAGTAGCACCGCCGTCGGAGGAACCGGTGGGACCCGGCCTCACCGTTCCCGCGGCCGGCCCTCGCCGTCGTGCGGGTGCGGGACCGCCGGCGCCGTGCGGGTCTCGCGCTCCTCCAGGGGGCGGGTGAGCGCGGAGGTCAGGAGGGGGGTGACGGTGCGGCCCAGCCGCTGAGCGCCGTCCTCCGTACCGTGGATCAGCCCGAGGGCCGTGAGCCCCTCGGACAGGGCGGTGACCAGACGGGCCAGGTCCGTCGCGTCGATCGCGGGCCGGAGTCCGCCACTGCGCAGAACGGCGGTGATGACGTCGGCCAGTCCCTGGGTCAGGCGTTCCTCGTGCACGGCCAGGGCGCCGGCGAGCTGCGGGTGGCGGGCCGCGTGGAGGGTGAACTCCATCGACACCAGGAACCAGTCGCGTTCCTGGACGCTGCGGCCGGGGAGGTGGTCCAGGAGCCGGCCGACCGGATCCCGGCCGGGGGTGATGTCCGACGCCGCGTCCCGCAGGGTGGCCAGCACCGCGTCGGCGTGGGCGTCGTAGAGGGCGAGGAAGAGCTCTTCCTTGTCCTTGTAGTTGGAGTAGAAGGCACCTCGGGTCAGCCCGGCCCGTTCGACGATGTCGCTGATGGACGTGGCGTGAAAGCCGCGCTCCTTGAAGAGCGCCAGTCCGCTCTCGTTGAGCGCGGCCACGGTCCTGGGGCGTCGTTTCGTGGGCGACTTGGGCACGGGGGATGCCTTTCTGCCTGGTGAGCGGGGCACGATGCTACGCGAAAGGCCTGCCCCGCCCGCCGGTCAGCCGACGCCGGCGTAGTCGTCGTAGAAGCCCCGGCCGGTCTTCACGCCCAGGTGACCGGCGTCCACGTACCGGTGCAGCAGTTCACGGGGCCCGGCGGGAAGTCCGGGGCGTTCGGCGGCGCAGTGGTTCTCGATGTCCAGGACGACGTCCGGGCCCACCTGGTCCATCATGCGGAACGGTCCCGCCTGCGCACCCGTGTTGATCATCCACATGCTGTCCACGTCCTGCGGGGTGGCCACGCCTTCGGCGACCACGGCCGGCGACTCGCGCTGGTCCTCCTGGCCGGCCTCGCCGTCACGGCCGTGCTCATCACGTGGGCGAAGGACAGCCGCGGCGGCGGTGGTGCCTCGACCCGAAACCGGGTGGGAGGAGCCGACACGCTGCGCGTACGAGGTCTTGAGGACGGCATCACTGGCGGCCCGTCCCGTGATCGAGCGAGGGCGCTGTGCCCTGAGCGGTCAGGGTCGGCCGGTCCGCGCGGCGGCCTCCTCCAGGTCGGTGACGGTCCCCGACATGATCGTCCGTACGTGCCTGGTGATGTGCTGCACGGGCCAGTCCCACCACGCCACGGCGAGGAGCCGGGCGACGTCCGCGGCGTCGTAGCGGGTGCGGATGAGCCGGGCCGGGTTGCCGCCGACGATGCCGTAGTCGGGGACGTCGCCGGTGACCACGGCGCCGGCGGCGATGATCGCGCCGTGCCCGATCCGTACACCGGGCATGACCGTGGCGCCGTGCCCGAACCACACGTCGTTGCCGACGACGGTGTCGCCCCGGCCCGGCAGGTCGGTGATCAGGTCGAAGTGCTCCGCCCAGGAGCCCCCCATGGTGGGGAACGGGAAGGTGGAAGGACCGTCCATGCGGTGGTTGGCGCCGTTCATGATGAACCGGGTGCCCGTCCCCAGCGCGCAGTACTTGCCGATGACAAGCCGCTCAGGACCGTAGTGGTAGAGAACGTTGCGCGTCTCGAACGCGGTCGGGTCGTCCGGATCGTCGTAGTACGAGAAGTCGCCGACGTCGATCAGCGGCGACTTCACCAGGGGCCTGAGCAGGACGACGCGCGGGTGCTCGGGCATCGGATGGAGCACGGTGGGGTCCGCGGGAACGGGCGGCATCGTGGAGGCGGTTCCTCTCGGGCGGATCGTTAGTGCGACAACTGTAGCTTTAGGATGCCGGTGCTGCCCAGGCAGATTGATCAACCGGACATGGGAGTGCTGATGACAGCCCCGACGGCCAGGAGGCCGGACCGCCGCCCGGGCGGTCGCACCGCCCGCATCCGCGCCCAGGTTCTTGACGCGGTGCGCGCCGAACTCGCCGAAAGCGGTCACGAAGGTCTCACCATGGAGGGGGTCGCGGCCCGTGCGGGAGTGCACCGCACCACGGTCTACCGGCGTTGGCGCGACGTGGGCGGCCTGCTCGCCGACGTCATCGCCGCCGCCGGCGAGATCGACTGGCAGCCACCGGACACCGGCTCCCTGCGCGGCGACCTGACGGCCCTCAACCAGGAGATCCAGGAGTCCCTGGTCGTACGGCCGTCACTGGCCGTCGCCCTGATGGCCGCCTCGTTCCACTCCGAACAGGCCGCGCGGGCCCAGACGCGGCTGTGGGCGGACCGGTACGCCCAGTGCGAGATCCTCGTCGAGCGCGCCGTCGAGCGCGGCGAACTCCCCGCACGGCACACGGACGCACGGAGCCTGCTGATCGCCGCCACGGCGCCGCTCTACCACCAGCTGGTACTCCTGCGCACCGAACCCGACCCGCGACTCCCGGAACGGGCCGCGGCGGCGGCGGTGCTGGCGGCTGCCGCGGGAGCCTTCTCCGTCCGCCGGGCGGAGAGCGGGTGAGCCGCCGGGCAGGGAGCGGACGCAAGCACGGCCGAGGGCGGCGCTCCCCCTCCCTCGGGATCCTCCGGCTCGGCGGGTGGGTGGTCTCCGCGCCTTGCCTCTGACCCGGAGACCGAGGACGAAGGAGGGCTCCGCCGTTCGCCGGGTCTTCTTGCCGTCCGGGCGCCGAGCGAGGCAGCACCGGCGGCTGCGGCGGCCGAGGTTCGTTGATCATGCCGGGGCGGGGGAGTCCGTGGTGACGACGGCACGATGGGTCCGGGTTCCTCTCCCGCTGTCACGCTTGGTTACTATGCTCACTTCATGCCGGAGGCCGGTGGCGAGGACCTCAGTGCCATCGACGGACTGCCAGGGAGACGGGGGCGAGCGTGTCGGTCGGAGCCTCCCGGATTCCCCCGGAGCTGATCGCGCCCGCCTCCCCGGATCGCAGCGTCTTGGAGGTGGCCGTGAACTTCGAGGCCGGTGAGCGACGGGACCTTCGGAAGTGTTGAGAGAGGTCACCGCCACCCGCTACGTCGAGCCCCTGCACACCGGCGGCTCCGTGCCCGGCGTCGTCGAGGCCGACGACCTGGGCACCTACGTCGTGAAGTTCACCGGCTCCGCGCAGGGGCGCAAGGCGCTGGTCGCCGAGGTGATCGTCGGGCGGCTGGCGCGGGCGCTGGGGCTGCGCGTGCCCGAGCTGGTCGCCGTCCACTTCGATCCGTCGATCGGCGCCGGGGAGCCGCACCAGGAGGTGCGGGACCTGCTGAACGCCAGCGCGGGGCTCAACCTCGGCATGGACCACCTGCCGGGCGCCGCCGACTTCACGCCCGAGGTCGCCAGGAGGTTCCCGGTGGACCCGGTCGAGGCCGGACGGATCGTCTGGCTGGACGCCCTCACCGTGAACGTCGACCGGACGGTGCACAGCTCCAACCTCATGGTGTGGCCCACCTTCGGCACCGTGCCCCCGCGCCTGTGGCTCATCGACCACGGCGCCGCCCTGGTCTTCCACCACCGCTGGGACGCCTCCGCGCCCGAGAAGGCGTACGACTTCCGCCACCACGCCCTCGGCCACAGCGCCCCGGACGTCCGTGCCGCCGACGCCGAGCTCGCGCCGAAGGTCACCGACGAGCTGCTGCGCGCCGTCGTCGCCGAGGTGCCGGACGCCTGGCTGGCACAGGAACCCGGTTTCGCGGGCCCGGACGAGGTGCGGGCGGCGTACGCGGACTACCTCTCGGCGCGCGTGAAGGCGTCCGCCCGGTGGCTGCCGACCGACTTCCCCAGCCGGGAGGAGCTGGCCGCCGAGGAGGAGCGGCGGGCGGCGCGCACCCGGCGGGGCCGCCCCGACTGGCTCAAGCAGGTCCCCGACCTGCACGGCAAGCCGGCCGCGGAGCAGGACTGGTCCGTGCACCTGGAGTGACGCCGTACCTGGGACGACGCCGTGCGCCTGCAGTGACATGGGCGCACGAATGTGCCCGTGCCCCGGTGCTGTGCGGTACCGGGGCACGGGCAGGCGGTGGGCGCCGGGCCGGGGGTCAGCCCTTGAGCTGCTCGTACGCCGGCAGCGTCAGGAAGTCGGCGTAGTCCTCGTCCAGGGAGACCGTCAGCAGCAGGTCGTGCGCCTGCTGCCAGTTGCCGGCCGCGAACGCCTCGTCGCCGATCTCGGCGCGGATGTTCGCCAGTTCCTCGGCGGCGACCTTGCGGGCCAGCTCGGCGGTGACCTTCTCGCCGTTGTCGAGGACGACACCCGCGTTGATCCACTGCCAGATCTGCGAGCGGGAGATCTCGGCGGTGGCCGCGTCCTCCATCAGGTTGAAGATGGCGACGGCGCCCAGGCCGCGCAGCCACGCCTCGATGTAGCGGATGCCGACCTGCACGGCGTTGACCAGGCCGTCGTAGGTGGGCTTGGCGTCGAGGGAGTCGATCGCGATCAGGTCGGCCGCCTTGACGTCGACGTCCTCGCGCAGGCGGTCCTTCTGGTTCGGCTTGTCGCCGAGGACCTTGTCGAAGGACTCCATGGCGATCGGGACCAGGTCGGGGTGGGCGACCCAGGAGCCGTCGAAGCCGTCGTTCGCCTCGCGGTCCTTGTCGGCACGGACCTTCTCGAAGGCCACCTTGTTGACCTCGGGGTCCTTGCGGGACGGGATGAACGCCGCCATGCCGCCGATCGCGTGCGCGCCGCGCTTGTGGCAGGTGCGCACGAGGAGTTCGGTGTACGCCCGCATGAACGGGGCGGTCATCGTGACCGCGTTGCGGTCCGGGAGCACGAACTTCGCGCCGCCGTCACGGAAGTTCTTGACGATGGAGAACAGGTAGTCCCAGCGGCCGGCGTTCAGCCCGGAGGCGTGGTCGCGCAGCTCGTAGAGGATCTCCTCCATCTCGTACGCGGCCGTGATCGTCTCGATCAGGACGGTGGCGCGGACGGTGCCCTGCGGGATGCCGACGTAGTCCTGCGCGAAGACGAAGATGTCGTTCCAGAGGCGGGCCTCCAGGTGGGACTCCGTCTTCGGGAGGTAGAAGTACGGGCCCTTGCCGAGGTCCAGCAGGCGCTTGGCGTTGTGGAAGAAGTACAGGCCGAAGTCGACCAGGGCGCCGGGGACCGGGCGGCCGTCGGCCTGGAGGTGGCGCTCGTCGAGGTGCCAGCCGCGCGGGCGCATGACGACCGTCGCCAGCTCCTCCTCGGGGCGCAGGGCGTACGACTTGCCGGTGCGCTCGTCGGTGAAGTCGATGGTGCGGGTGTAGGCGGAGATCAGGTTGAGCTGACCGAGGACGACGTTCTCCCAGGTCGGGGCGGAGGCGTCCTCGAAGTCCGCGAGCCAGACCTTCGCGCCCGAGTTGAGGGCGTTGATGGTCATCTTGCGGTCGGTCGGGCCGGTGATCTCGACGCGGCGGTCGTTCAGCGCGGCCGGAGCGGGGGCCACCGTCCAGGAGTCGTCCGCGCGGATCGCGGCGGTCTGGGGGAGGAAGTCGAGCGTGGAGGTGCGGGCGATCTCGGCGCGGCGCTCCGCACGGCGGGCGAGGAGCTCGTCACGCCGGGGCGTGAACCGCCGGTGCAGCTCGGCCACGAAGGCGAGCGCCGCATCGGTGAGGACCTCCTCCTGCCGGGGCAGGGGCTCGGCGTCGACGATGGCCAGCGTGGACGGCGCTGGTGCGGACATGAGCTGTCACTTCCTTCAGCGGTGGCACCGGGTGCCAACGGGCACGTATGGGGCATAGCGCACTCGCTGTGCGGTCGAGTGCTTCTGGTCAGTGGATAGTAGTTTCCTCATCGTGGAACTTCAATGGTTTGTTGATGTCGAGATTCTCTGAGTCGAGGGATGGTGGCGCCCAGTGCCACGCTCCTCACTCAAGGTGGCGCAGGTCCGCCTCGGTGTCGATGTCGTACGGCCGCGCCACGTCCCCGCACTCGACGAGCGCGATGTCCCCCTCGTGTTCCCTCAGATAGGCGCGTGCCCCCCGGTCGCCGGTCGCGGTCGCCGTGACGCCCGCCCAGTGGGCCGCCCCGAGGAGGACGGGATGGCCGCGCACGCCCGCGTACGCCGCCGAGACCAGCGACGTCTCGTCCCGGTACCCGGCGTGCACCCGCGCCACCGCCTCCGCGCCGATGCCGGGCTGGTCCACCAGCGAGACCAGCGCCGCCCGCGCCCCCGTGCCGGCGAGCGAGGCGAGTCCGGCGCGCAGCGAGGTGCCCATGCCCCGCTCCCACTCGGGGTTGTCCACCAGGACACATCCCGCGAGCGCCGCCCGCGTGCGCACCTCCCGGGCGCGTGCGCCCAGGACGACGTGCACGCGGGCGCAGCCGGCCGCGCGCAGTACCTCGGCCGCGTGTTCGACGAGCAGGTGCCCGCGATGCTCGAGCAGTGCCTTGGGCCGACCGCCGAGCCGCCGTCCGCCTCCCGCGGCGAGCAGCAGCCCGGCCACCTGGTCCTCGTTGTCCGTCATGCGTCCTGCATACCTGACCGCGCGTCGAACACCCGGCGCGCCCCCGCTTCCCGGGGCTGAATTTCGGTCCTCGCGGTGGCGCGCCCGGCACCGGGTGGCGTTTACTGGCCCGCACCCCCGGCCGCCCGGCCGGCGTCACGGGGGTGCTCGGCACGTTCACCGCGCAGGGGCGCACGACGGGGTGCGAGGGGGAGGGGCTGTGTTGCGGAGCTTGGGGCAGAGGCACGTGACCGTCGACGACGCGGACGTGAGGGTGGCGGCACTGCGGACCGCGGTGTCCCGGCTGCGCCGTCAACTGGCCGTGCTGCCCGCGGACTTCCCGGACCGGGCGATCGCCGAGGACGAACTGGCCGACCTGGCCGCGATGGCGGACCACGAGGTCCCGGAGGTGCCGAGGCTGCGCCGGTCCCTGCTGCTGATAGCGGGTGCGATCGGCTCCGTCAGCGCCCTGTCGTCCGGGCTGACGGACGTCCGCCACGCCGTCGAGCTGTTCGGGGACCCGCCGCGGCGGTGAGGCACCGGCACGCGACGTAAGCGGCCCCCGGCGGTGTCCCCGCCAGGGGCCGGACGTCCGCGTGGCGGCTCAGGTGGCCGGGTTGCCGTTCGAGGCCAGCAGCGCTTCCGAGAGCTCGGCCGCCACCTGCTGGAGCAGCGGCACCATCCTGTCGGTCGCGTCCTCCGTGACGCGGCCCGCCGGGCCCGAGATGGAGATGGCCGCGGCGGTGGGGGAGTCCGGCACGGAGACGGCCAGGCAGCGCACCCCGATCTCCTGCTCGTTGTCGTCGATCGCGTACCCCTGGCGCCGCACCTCCTCCAGCGCCGCGAGGAACCCGTCCGGCGTGGTGATCGTCTTGTCCGTCGCGGCCGGCATGCCGGTGCGGTGCAGCAGGGCCCGCACCTCCTCCGGCGGGAAGCCGGCGAGCAGGGCCTTGCCGACGCCCGTCGAGTGCGGCAGGACGCGGCGGCCGACCTCGGTGAACATGCGCATCGAGTGCTTGGACGGCACCTGTGCGACGTAGACGATCTCGTCCCCGTCGAGCAGGGCCATGTTCGCCGTCTCGCCGGTCTCCTCGACCAGCCGGGCCAGGTGCGGGCGCGCCCAGGTGCCCAGCAGGCGGGACGCGGACTCGCCGAGCCGGATCAGGCGCGGGCCGAGCGCGTAGCGCCGGTTGGACTGCTGGCGTACGTACCCGCAGGCCACGAGGGTGCGCATCAGGCGGTGGATGGTGGGCAGCGGCAGTCCGCTGCTCGCGGACAGCTCGCTCAGGCCGACCTCGCCGCCCGCGTCCGCCATCCGTTCGAGCAGGTCGAAGGCGCGTTCCAGGGACTGGACGCCGCCCGGGGCGGACCTGGCGGAGTCGGTGGTGCTGGCGCTGGACGTCGGCACGGCACGTTCCTTTCGGGGCTGGCGGGAGGGCAGAAGCCTACCCGGCGGCCGGTTGACTCCCCGCTTGTACATAGCTACGTTCTGTCTGTCGGAATAGTAATTCCGCTTTGTGGAAACGTCCAGAGCGGGGTCGTCGGTCGCGCTCAAGGTGAAGGGTGCCTCTTGACGGCGTGGAACGGGAAGTGAAGACTCCTTCAACAGAACGTTGAAGTCCGTTACGTGGTGAGAGATCCCGTTTCCCGGCTGTGGACCGGATGTGAACCGGCGGGCCGGCGGTGGACCGGCGGCGGAACGACTGCAGAGAGAGGGGTTCGGGTGTCCCAGGCTGAACTGGTGCTGCGCTCGACGCGCGTCATCACTCCCGAGGGCATACGCGCCGCGTCCGTCGCGGTGAGCGGCGGCACGATCACGGACGTGCTCCCGTACGACGCGCCCGTACCGGAGGGCGCCCGCCTGGAGGACGTCGGCGACCACGTCGTCCTGCCCGGGCTGGTCGACACCCACGTGCACGTCAACGACCCCGGGCGCACCGAGTGGGAGGGCTTCTGGACCGCCACCCGCGCCGCGGCCGCCGGTGGCGTCACCACCCTCGTCGACATGCCGCTCAACTCCATCCCGCCCACCACCACGGTCGAGAACCTGCGCACCAAGCAGCAGGTCGCCGCCGACAAGGCGCACATCGACGTCGGCTTCTGGGGCGGTGCCCTGCCGGACAACGTCAAGGACCTGCGCCCGCTGCACGAGGCCGGCGTCTTCGGCTTCAAGTGCTTCCTGTCGCCGTCCGGCGTGGACGAGTTCCCGCACCTCGACCAGGAGCAGCTCGCCCGGTCCCTCGCCGAGATCGCCGCCTTCGACGGCCTGCTGATCGTGCACGCCGAGGACCCGCACCACCTGGCCGCCGCCCCGCAGCAGGGCGGCCCCCGGTACGCCGACTTCCTCGCCAGCCGTCCCCGCGACGCCGAGGACACCGCCATCGCCGCCCTCATCGAGCAGGCGAAGCGGTTCGACGCCCGGGTGCACGTGCTCCACCTGTCCTCCAGCGACGCCCTGCCGCTGATCGCCGGGGCCCGGGCCGAGGGCGTCCGCCTCACCGTGGAGACCTGCCCGCACTACCTCACGCTCACCGCCGAGGAAGTCCCGGACGGCGCGAGCGAGTTCAAGTGCTGCCCGCCCATCCGCGAGGCGGCCAACCAGGACCTGCTGTGGCAGGCGCTGGCCGACGGCACCATCGACTGCGTCGTCACCGACCACTCGCCCTCGACCGCCGACCTGAAGACCGACGACTTCGCCACCGCCTGGGGCGGCATCGCCGGTCTCCAGCTGAGCCTGGCGGCCATGTGGACCGCGGCCCGCGAACGCGGCCACGGCCTGGAGGACATCGTCCGCTGGATGTCGGCCAACACCTCCCGCCTGGTCGGACTGGAGGCCCGCAAGGGCGCCATCGCGCCGGGCCACGACGCCGACTTCGCCGTCCTCGCCCCCGACGAGACCTTCACCGTCGACCCGGCCGGCCTCCAGCACCGCAACCGCGTCACCGCGTACGCGGGCAAGACCCTGTACGGCGTCGTGAAGTCCACCTGGCTGCGCGGAGAGCGCATCGTGGCGGACGGCGTCTTCACCGATCCGAAGGGACAGCTCCTCTCCCGGACGCCCTGACGGTCCGGACCTGCCCCGACACCCACCTCGAACGACCCCGAAAGGAACACCTGATCACCGTGACGGCCCAGCAGAACACCTCGTTGGCCAGCTTCACCGGCGACGCGAACCCCTACGGAGGCGGCGACCCGTACGCGGACTACCGCAGCGCCGACCTCCCCTTCACCCAGTACGCCAACCTCGCCGACCGGCGACTGGGCGCCGGTGTCGTCGCCGCCAACGACGAGTTCTTCGCCCAGCGCGAGAACCTGCTGGTGCCCGAGCGCGCCGAGTTCGACCCCGAGCACTTCGGGCACAAGGGCAAGGTCATGGACGGCTGGGAGACCCGCCGCCGCCGCGGTGCCTCCGCCGAGCACCCCTGGCCCACCGAGGACGACCACGACTGGGCGCTGATCCGCCTCGGCGCGCCCGGCGTGATCCGCGGCATCGTCGTCGACACCGCCCACTTCCGCGGCAACTACCCGCAGGCGGTCTCCGTCGAGGGCGCCTCGGTCGCGGGCTCCCCGTCGCCGGAGGAACTGCTCGCTGACGACGTGAAGTGGACGACCCTCGTCCCGCGCACCGCGGTCGGCGGCCACGCGGCCAACGGCTTCGCCGTCTCGGCCGAGCAGCGCTTCACCCACCTGCGTCTCAAGCAGCACCCCGACGGCGGCATCGCCCGCCTGCGCGTGTACGGCGAGGTCGTTCCGGACCCGGCGTGGCTCGCCGCGCTCGGCACCTTCGACGTGGTCGCGCTGGAGAACGGCGGCCAGGTCGAGGACGCCTCCAACCTCTTCTACTCGCCGGCCACCAACACCATCCAGCCGGGCCGTTCCCGCAAGATGGACGACGGCTGGGAGACCCGCCGCCGCCGTGACCGGGGCAACGACTGGATCAGCTACCGGCTGGTCGACCGCTCCCAGATCCGCGCGATCGAGATCGACACGGCGTACCTGAAGGGCAACTCGGCGGGCTGGGCGTCGGTGTCGGTGAAGGACGGCGAGACCGGTGAGTGGCGCGAGGTGCTGCCCCGCACCCGGATGCAGCCCGACACCAACCACCGCTTCGTCCTGCCCGAGCCGGCCGTCGGCACCCACGCGCGCGTGGACATCTTCCCCGACGGCGGCATCTCCCGCCTGCGCCTGTTCGGCTCCCTGACCGAGGACGGCGCGGCCCACCTGGCCGCCCGCCACCAGGAACTGGGCGGCTGACGCACGGACCGGCCGCCCCCGGCGACGAACCGGGAACGGCCGGTCCCCGCACACCCGCGGGGCGCACCGGCAGGACAGCACCGGTGCGCCCCGCGCGCACGTCCGGGGACGTTGGCCCGGCACGTCCCCTACGCCGCGTGGCCGCCGTCCACCGCGTACTCCGCGCCCGTGACGTACGGGGCGCAGGCCAGATGGGCCACCGTCGACGCCACCTCGTCCGCCGTGCCGAAGCGGCCCAGGGCCGTCATGGCGGCCTGGCCCTTCGCGTAGGGACCGTCCGCCGGGTTCATGTCCGTGTCGATCGGGCCCGGGTGGACGATGTTCGCCGTGATCCCGCGCGGGCCGAGCTCCCGCGCCAGGGCCTTGGTCAGGCCGACGAGGGCCGCCTTGCTCATGGCGTACAGCGTGCCGCCGGGCCCCGGCACCCGCTGGGTCATGCAGGTGCCGATCGTGATGATCCGGCCGCCCTCCGCCATGCGGGCCGCGGCCGCCTGGGAGGCCAGGAAGACGCCGCGGACGTTCACGGCCAGCAGGTGGTCGACGTCGGCGAGCGACAGGCTCTCCAGCGGGCCCAGCACGCCCGCGCCCACGTTGTTCACCAGCACGTCGACGCCGCCCCCGAGCGCCTGTGCCGCCCGCTCGACCGCCCCCGCGGCCTCCTGGGCGTCGGCGGAGTCCGCGCGCAGGGCCACCGCCCGGCGCCCCAGCGCCTCGACGGCCCGTACGACGTCCGAGGCCGCGTCCTCGCCGTTCACATAGGTGAGGGCGACGTCCGCGCCCTCCCGCGCCAGGCGCAGCACGGTGGCCGCGCCGATGCCGCGGCTGCCGCCCGTCACGAGGGCCGTCCGGCCGGTCAGGGGGGAGGGAGCGAGTGAGTTCGTGTTCGTGTCCATGGATCCATCTCAGCGGGCCCCGCGTGTCCACACCGGCGGCGAACGGACGTCGACCTGATCCGCGGCCGACGGTGTCGGCGATGATGCGAACTCGCCGGAAACACATGGGACGTTCAGGGAAACTCCATGGCCTTGTCATTGACATGCCATCGTCTACGCGCGTCATCATGAGGGCATGCGATTCCCCCCACGCGCCGCCCGGATCGGCGCCGCAGCCGCAGCCGCAGTCCTGTCCGCCCTCCTCGTGGGCGGTTCCGTCTCCGCGACCACCGCCGGCGCCGCCCCCGCCGCGGTCGGCGACATCTGCTACAGCGACCTGCCCTCCCAGGCGCACGACACGCTCGACCTGATCGAGCGGGGCGGCCCCTACCCGTACGAACAGGACGGGACCGTCTTCCGGAACCGGGAGGGCGTCCTGCCCAGCCGGTCCACCGGGTACTACCACGAGTACACGGTGATCACCCCGGGCTCCGACACCCGCGGAGCGCGCCGCATCGTCACCGGCGAGGCGAGCCGGGAGGACTACTACACGGCCGACCACTACGCGTCGTTCGACCTCGTCGACCACGGCTGCTGAGGGACCACGGCTGCTGAGGCCACGGCTTGTGAGGCACACGGCTGTTGAGGACGGCGCCGCGGAGCCCGGCCTCCGTGCTCACCGCCCTCCGCTGTTCTCCGCGGCGGCGAACAGCGCCAGCGCCAGCGCGATCAGCGCGACGCTCGCGTAGACCTCGTACCCGTCGAGGAAGCCGAGCCGGTGCACGAACCCCCAGTTCCAGTCGGTGAATTCGTGCACCACGCCCGCCACGCCCTGCACCAGGGCGAGGAAGCCCGCGATCTCCAGAACCTTCTTCATGCCCCCGACTCTCGCCCCGCGGACCCCCCACCCACATCGGCCGCGGGGCGAGGCATTCCCGACCGAAGTCCCCGTCGCGCACCGCCCGGTACACCGAAGGTCTACGACCGCGCGACTTCGGTCGCCGATCCGCCGCGCACCGGGGCGACGGCGGCCCGCGCTGCGTAGATTTGCCGACCGTGAACGATGACAAGCCGGTGCGGACCGTCCCGGTGCTCCAGGGGCGACGCTGGCTGCTGCCGTCGGCGCTGGCCGACCAGCTCGATCCGGACGCCGAGGAGCCCGGACGCCGGTCCCGGCGCACCGCACGCGACTGGCTCGTCGACTTCGCCTGCTTCCTGCTCGCCGTCCTGATCGGCCTGCTGAGCGTGGACACGCTGGACCAGGAGCCGGCTCTCCCGCCCGGCTGGGGAGTCGCCGACCAGCTGATCGGCGCCCTCGCGTGCGCCGCCGTGTGGGGCAGACGCCGGTGGCCGGTCGGGCTGGCGGTGGCGCTGGTACCGGTCGGGCTCGTCTCGCTCACCTCGAGCGGGGCCGCCCTCGTCGCCCTCTTCACCGTGGCGGTGCACCGGCCCTTCCGGTACACCGCCTGGCTGACCGGCGTCAACATGCTGATGCAGCCCCTTCTCTACTGGCTGCGCCCCGACCCCCAGCTGCCCTACCTCGGCGTGGTCCTCCTCGGCTGCCTGCTGGCGGTCACGGTGGCCGGCTGGGGCATGCTCGCCCGGTCCAAGCGCCAGCTCATGCTCAGCCTGCGCGACCGGGCCAGACACGCGGAGACGGAGGCGCGGCTGCGGGCAGAACAGGCGCAGCGACTGGCGCGGGAGGCCATCGCCCGGGAGATGCACGACGTCCTCGCCCACCGGCTGACGCTGCTGAGCGTGCACGCCGGCGCCCTGGAGTTCCGGCCCGACGCGCCCCGCGAGGAGGTGGTGCGGGCGGCCGGCGTCATCCGCGAGAGCGCGCACGAGGCACTGCAGGACCTGCGGGAGATCATCGGCGTCCTGCGGGCCGGCGACGCCGACGACGGGGGCCGCCCCCAGCCGACGCTCGCGGCACTGGACGTCCTGGTCGCCGAGTCCCGGCAGGCCGGCATGGAGGTGGCCTTCGTCCGGCACGTCACCGACCCCACCGCCGTCCCCGCCTCGGTGGGCCGCACCGCCTATCGCATCGCCCAGGAGGCCCTGACCAACGCCCGCAAACACGCCCCCGGCGCCGAGGTCACCCTCTCCGTCACCGGGGCGCCGGGCGACGGTCTCGCCGTGTCCGTGCGCAACGCCCCGCCCGAGGGGGACGTGCCCCACGTACCGGGCTCCGGGCAGGGCCTGATCGGGCTGACCGAGCGTGCGACGCTGGCGGGCGGCGCGCTGGAGCACGGTCCCACGGCCGACGGCGGCTTCGAGGTACGGGCGCGGCTGCCGTGGGGATGAGCGCCGGAACGCCGTCCCGGCTTCCTGATGCGCCGTCACCGCCCCGCCGGTGCGAGGGAAGGGCCCGGTCCGTGTGTGATCCCTCCGGCGGCCGTGATTACGTGTGGCCATGACTGCGATCAGACTGCTCCTCGTCGACGACGACCCGCTCGTGCGGGCCGGACTGTCCCTCATGCTGGGCGGCGCCGAAGACGTCGAGATCGTCGGCGAGGCCGCCGACGGCGACGAGGTCGAGGCACTCGTCGACCGCACCCGTCCGGACGTCGTCCTCATGGACATCCGGATGCCGGGGACGGACGGTCTGACGGCCACCGAGCGGCTGCGCGGCCGCGCGGACGCCCCGCAGGTCGTGGTGCTCACCACCTTCCACGCCGACGAGCAGGTGCTGCGGGCCCTGCGCGCGGGCGCCGCCGGCTTCGTCCTGAAGGACACCCCGCCCGCGGAGATCCTCGACGCGGTGCGCAAGGTCGCCGCCGGCGACCCCGTCCTGTCGCCCGCCGTGACCCGGCGGCTGATGGAGCACGCGGCCGGCACCGGTGCCGACACGAGGCGTACGCGCGCGCGTGCCCGCATCGCCGCGCTGAACGACCGCGAGCGCGAGGTCGCCGTCGCCGTCGGACGCGGCCTCGCCAACGCCGCCGTCGCGGCGGAGCTCTACATGAGCGTGGCCACCGTCAAGACCCACGTCTCCCGCATCCTGGCCAAGCTCGGCCTCGACAACCGCGTGCAGATCGCGCTGCTGGCGTACGACGCGGGCCTCCTGGACGAACACCAGGACGACGCCCCCTAGTGCCGCGGCAGGCGGCGTTCGCCCCGTCGCGACGCCCGGCACGCTCCCCCGGAGGGGGTGCCCCCACTCACCGCACCGGCCGGAAGCCCGCGTACGTCCAGTACGAGGGCTTCCGGCCGGCACTCCCCCGGCCTCCGGCCGGGGGACCCCCGGAGCACGCACCGGACGCCGCTCCTCACCGGGCGAACGTCGCCTGCCGCGGCACTAGCCGGCTCCTGCCGTCGGGCCCCGCCCCGCCCCGTACGTCCCCTCTCGCCCCGTACGGATGCTGTCGGTGCGTCCTCAGGGCCCTTGATCGGAGCGAATGTCCCGGCAGAGCGGCGCACGGACGGCGTGTCGCCGGGACATCCGCTCCCATCACCCCACCACGGACGGCCGCGCCGGGACGAGCGTCCCCGGACACCGCCGTCGCGGGGCCCGGTGACGCACGCCGCTGTCGCCGGAGGCAGCCGGTCGGTCCGTCACCGGCTCCGCCGCTCCCGGCACCTCCGCCGGCCGTACCGCCCTGCGCTCGCACCGGGAGATCTCGTCCACCCCGGCGCCGCCGACTCGTCCGGCCGGTGGGCCAGGGCCTGCGCCCGCGCCAGGCCCGCGCCCGTGAGGGCCAGGGATCCGACGTTCCGGCGGCGGCTGAGCGTGTGGGCGTGCACCGTGCCGATACGGCCCGTACCGATGATCCCGATGCGCAGGGAAACAAAGGGGGCCACGGCCCGCGCGCTGTCGATGTGTATGTCCGGACAACCGGACCGCACGACTTCCCGTCAATAGCTCACCGGGCTACGCTCGGACCGTGCCGAAACCAGAAGTGCACCCGACCGTGGCGCTGGACCTCAGCGTGGATCGCGGCAGCCCCGTGCCGCTGTACTTCCAGCTGGCGCAGCAGTTGGAGGCGGCGATCGAGCACGGCGCGCTGACACCGGGGAGCCTGCTGGGCAACGAGATCGAGCTCGCCGCACGGCTCGGCCTGTCCCGGCCCACCGTCCGCCAGGCCATCCAGTCCCTGGTCGACAAGGGACTGCTCGTACGCCGCCGGGGTGTCGGCACCCAGGTGGTGCACAGCCAGGTCAAGCGCCCGCTGGAACTCAGCAGCCTCTACGACGACCTGGAGTCGGCGGGGCAGCGCCCGGCCACGAAGCTCCTGGTCGACACGGTCGTCCCGGCGACGGCCGAGGTCGCCGCCGCGCTCGGCGTGGCCGAGGGCAGCGACGTGCACCGGGTCGAGCGGCTGCGCCTCGCGCACGGGGAGCCGATGGCGTACCTGTGCAACCACCTGCCGCCCGGTCTCCTCGACCTGGATCCCGGACAGCTGGAGGCCACCGGCCTCTACCGGCTCATGCGCGCCGCCGGGATCACCCTGCACAGCGCCCGCCAGTCCATCGGCGCCCGCGCCGCCACCGCCGCCGAGGCCGAGCGGCTCGGCGAGGAGGAGGGCGCGCCGCTGCTCACCATGCGGCGCACGACGTTCGACGACACGGGGCGCGCGGTCGAACTGGGCACGCACACCTACCGGCCGTCCCGCTACTCCTTCGAGTTCCAGTTGCTCGTACGGTCCTGACCCGCACCGGCCGAGGGGTTCGGACCGGCCGAGGGGCCCGGTCCGCCGTGCGGGCCGGTCTCCATGTCCGGACAATGTGACCGACCGCTGCTCCCCGGCGCCGCATGACCGATGCCCGTGTCGGACAATGGGGCGTTTGGGATTTCCAGAACCCAGCAGCAGAGCACGGCACAGCAAGAAGGGCACGGCCTCGTGGCACGGTTTCGGACCTGGGTAGGCATCGCACTGGCGGGGGCACTGTCGGTGTCGCTCGCCGGCTGCAGCAGCACCGGCGGCAAGCGCGCCGAGGACGCCCGCAAGGCCGCGGCGGCTCAGGGGAGGGCGGCGGTGAACACCCCCCGCTGGACCTTCGCGATGATCACTCACTCGGGCGACGGCGACACCTTCTGGGACATCGTCCAGAGCGGCGCGGAGCAGGCCGCGGTCAAGGACAACATCAACTTCCTGTACTCCCACGACGACGAGGCGCAGCAGCAGGCGCAGCTCGTGGACGCGGCCGTCGACAAGAAGGTCGACGGCATCATCGTCACCCTCGCCAAGCCCGACGCCATGAAGGCCGCCGTCGCCCGCGCCGAGAAGGCGGGCATCCCGGTGGTCACCGTGAACTCCGGCTCGCGGGAGTCGAAGGAGTTCGGCGCGCTCACCCACATCGGGCAGGACGAGACGATCGCCGGCGAGGCCGTCGGCGAGGAGCTGAACGCGCGGGGCCGCAAGCAGGCGATCTGCGTCCTGCACGAGCAGGGCAACGTCGGCCACGAGCAGCGCTGCGACGGCGTCGAGAAGACCTTCGACGGCAAGGTCCAGCGGCTCTACGTCACCGGCACCAGCATGCCGGACGTGCAGTCCGCCATCGAGGCCAAGCTCCAGACCGACAAGTCCGTCGACGCGGTCGTCACCCTCGGCGCCCCCTACGCCGACACGGCCGTCAAGGCCAAGCAGGGCGCGGGCAGCAAGGCCGAGATCGACACCTTCGACCTCAACGCCAAGGTCGCCGCCGGCCTCCAGGACGGCACCCTCGGCTTCGCCGTCGACCAGCAGCCCTACCTCCAGGGCTATGAGGCGGTCGACCTGCTGTGGCTGTACAAGTACAACGCCGACGTCCTCGGCGGCGGCCGGCCGGTGCTCACCGGCCCGCAGATCATCACCAAGGACGACGCCGCGGCGCTGGCCGACTACACGAAGCGGGGCACCCGGTGAGCGCCACGCAGCCCAAGGACACGGAGCCGAAGGACACGGACGAGAGGATGCTGGAGACCTCCGGCCTGCGGAAACTGCTGAGCCGCCCCGAGCTAGGGTCCGTCGTCGGCGCGATCGCCGTCTTCGTCTTCTTCGCGTTCTTCGCCGACAGCTTCCTGCGCGCCTCCAGCCTCAGCACGGTGCTCTACGCCGCCTCCACGATCGGCATCATGGCCGTCCCCGTGGCGCTGCTGATGATCGGCGGCGAGTTCGACCTGTCCGCCGGCGTCATGGTCACGTCCTCGGCGCTGATCTCCTCGATGTTCAGCTACCAGATGACCGCCAACGTCTGGGTCGGCGTCGGGGTGTCCCTGCTGGTCACCCTGGCGATCGGCGCCTTCAACGGCTTCATGCTCACCCGCACGAAGCTGCCCAGCTTCATCATCACGCTGGGCACCTTCCTGATGCTGACCGGCATGAACCTGGGCTTCACCAAGCTGATCGACGGCACCGTCTCCACCAAGACGATCGCCGACATGGAGGGCTTCCCCTCCGCCCGGGACGTCTTCGCCTCCACGATCACCGTCGGCGGCGTCGGCTTCAAGGTCACCATCCTGTGGTGGCTCGCCCTGGTCGCCGTCGCCAGCTGGATCCTGCTGCGCACCCGCGCCGGCAACTGGATCTTCGCGGTCGGCGGCAACGAGGACGCGGCCCGCGCGGTCGGCGTCCCGGTCACCAGGACCAAGATCGGCCTCTACATGGGCGTGGCCCTCGGCGCCTGGATCTCCGGCCAGCACCTGCTCTTCTCGTACGACGTCGTCCAGTCCGGCGAGGGCGTCGGCAACGAACTGATCTACATCATCGCGGCCGTCATCGGCGGCTGCCTGATCACCGGCGGCTACGGCAGCGCCGTCGGCTCGGCGGTCGGCGCCCTCATCTTCGGCATGACCAGCAAGGGCATCGTCTTCGCCGAGTGGAACCCCGACTGGTTCAAGTTCTTCCTCGGAGCGATGCTGCTCCTCGCGACCCTGCTCAACGCCTGGGTCCGCAAGCGCGCGGAGGCCGCCAAGTGACACAGACCGAAAGCCGCACGGCGCTCGTCGAGCTGTCCGACGTCAGCAAGCACTACGGCAACGTCCGCGCGCTCGAAGGGGTCTCGCTGGCCGTCCACGCCGGTGAGATCACCTGCGTGCTGGGCGACAACGGCGCCGGCAAGTCGACCCTGATCAAGATCATCGCGGGTCTCCACCAGCACGACGGCGGCACGCTCGCCCTCGACGGGGAGGAGACCCGCCTCTCCTCCCCGCGCGAGGCCCTGGACCGCGGTATCGCCACCGTCTACCAGGACCTGGCCGTCGTCCCGCTCATGCCGGTCTGGCGGAACTTCTTCCTCGGCTCCGAGCCGCGCAAGGGCGTCGGCCCCTTCAAGCGCATGGACGTCGACCACATGCGCCGCACCACCCACGCGGAGCTCCTCCGCATGGGCATCGACCTGCGCGACGTCGACCAGCCCATCGGCACCCTCTCCGGCGGCGAACGCCAGTGCGTGGCCATCGCCCGCGCGGTGCACTTCGGCGCGAAGGTCCTGGTGCTCGACGAGCCGACGGCGGCCCTCGGCGTGAAGCAGTCCGGTGTGGTCCTGAAGTACGTGGCGGCGGCCCGCGACCAGGGCCTGGGTGTTGTTCTCATCACCCACAACCCCCACCACGCGTACCTGGTGGGGGACAGGTTCGTGCTGCTCAAGCGGGGCGCGATGGTGGGCAACCACGAACGCGAGGACATCACCCTGGACGAACTGACTCGCCAGATGGCAGGCGGAAACGAGCTCGATGATCTACGCCACGAACTGCAACGCCCCTCTTAGGGGCGCGAGGAACTGCGCGACCAGCCGCAACGGACTTGCACCCGGCAACGAACCGTTCACGCCGGCCTCCTCGCATTCGGCACCCGGCACAGCCGTGCGGCAGAATCGCACCCGATGAGCACCTACCGCGACTTCACCGCCCCCATCGGCTCCCGCCGCGCCCCGGTCCTGCGCACCGTGGGCACCAGGGAACGCCGCTCGCACCTCACGGCACCCCGCGTGCCGACGGTCGGCATCGACATCGGCGGCACGAAAGTCATGGCGGGCGTCGTCGACGCGGACGGCAACATCCTGGAGAAGCTCCGCACGGAGACCCCGGACAAGTCCAAGAGCCCCAAGGTCGTCGAGGACACCATCGTCGAGCTGGTCCTGGACCTGTCCGACCGGCACGACGTGCACGCCGTGGGCATCGGCGCGGCCGGCTGGGTCGACGCCGACCGCAACCGCGTGCTGTTCGCCCCCCACCTGGCCTGGCGCAACGAACCGCTGCGCGACCGCATCGCCGGCCGCCTCGCGGTCCCCGTCCTCGTGGACAACGACGCCAACACCGCCGCCTGGGCCGAGTGGCGCTTCGGCGCCGGCCGCGGTGAGGACCACCTCGTCATGATCACGCTCGGCACCGGCATCGGCGGCGCGATCCTGGAGGACGGCCAGGTCAAGCGGGGCAAGTACGGGGTCGCCGGCGAGTTCGGCCACATGCAGGTCGTGCCCGGCGGCCACCGCTGCCCGTGCGGCAACCGCGGCTGCTGGGAGCAGTACAGCTCCGGGAACGCCCTGGTCCGGGAGGCCCGCGAGCTGGCCGCCGCGGACTCGCCGGTGGCGTACGGGGTCATCGAGCACGTCAAGGGCAACATCGCCGACATCAACGGCCCGATGATCACCGAGCTGGCCCGCGAGGGCGACGCCATGTGCGTCGAGCTGCTCCAGGACATCGGCCAGTGGCTCGGCGTCGGCATCGCCAACCTCGCCGCCGCGCTCGACCCGTCCTGCTTCGTCATCGGCGGTGGTGTGAGCGCCGCCGACGACCTGCTGATCGGCCCCGCGCGCGACGCGTTCAAGCGCCAGCTCACCGGCCGCGGCTACCGCCCGGAGGCCCGCATCGTCCGCGCCCAGCTCGGTCCCGAGGCCGGCATGGTCGGCGCCGCCGACCTGGCCCGACTGGTCGCCCGCCGGTTCCGGCGCGCCAAGCGGCGCCGGGTGGAGCGCTACGAGCGGTACGAGCGGTACGCGGAGGCCCGCCGTACGTCCGGGGAGTCGCTGTGACGGGCCCCAGCCCGGACGGGACCGGCCCCCCGGAGGAACCCGCGCGCCCGGCCGAGGACCGCCGGCACATGATCCGCCGGCGGGCGCTCACCCTGCTCATCATCGTCCTGCTCATCGGCGTCCCGGCCGGCTACCTGGTGATCTCCGCCAACCAGAGCCGCGACAGCGGCAAGGTCAAGGAGGCCAAGTACTCGGCGACCGGCCTGACCGAGGGCTGGCCCTCCAAGCTCCAGCGCCGCCTCTACGAGGTCCCCGTCCCGGCCCCGTCCGAAGAGGTCGCCTACTACGAGACGAACAACTGGAAGACCAGCCGGCTCTACGTCCAGTTCGAGACCACCGCCGCGGGACTGGACGCGTTCCTGGCGGGCATGGGCGTCTCCCGGAGCGACCTGAAGCGCGACGAGCCGGCCATCGGCGACCGCGACCAGCACATCACCGGCTGGAGCTTCGACCGGCCCGGCCCGTGGTGGGGCCTCGTCCACGAGCAGCCGAACCCGGCACCCACCCACGACGTCCTGGTCAACCTCGCCGATCCGGGCCGTCCGATGGTGTACGTGGTGTCGCGCACGGTCCCCTGACCGCGCCCGTCCCCCCTGACCGCGCCCGTCCCCGCCGTCCGCGCCCGTCCCCCGCCGTCCGCGCCCGTGCCCGGCCGGAGCCCCGGGCCTTGGAACCCCGTCCCGCAGGCCGCCGGGGCCGATTGTCAGACCCCGCCCGTAGAGTCGAGGACAGGTGATCCGGGACGCGGGCGGGAGGTGGCAGAACGTATGAGCGACACGACCGGAACGGTCGTCACGGCCGAGCGCACGCACGGGCGGGCGGAGCAGGGGCCGCCCGTCCCCTCCGTGTCCGTCCGGCTCGCCGCCGTCTTCCTGCCCGCGCCCCTGCCGCGCGACGGCCGGATCGCCTTCTGGGACCCCGCGGGCGACCCCGCCACCGCCGCGGCGCCCGAGGACGGGGCCCGGCCCACCGGACATCCGCCCGCCGGTGCCGCCGAGGGCGTGCCCGAGCCCACGGAACTCACCGTCGTCCGCCGGCACGGCGCCGGGGTGCGCCGCGGCACCACCACCGCGCTGTCCCTCCCGCTCACCGAGGCCCTGCCCCTGCTGGTGCGCGCCCGGCACGACCCGGCCGCCCACCCGGCCACCGCCTGCTGGGGCGCCGCCGCCCTGCACGCCCTGCGGCTCACCGCGCGCGGCCGCCTGCTGCCCGGCCTGACGGCGACCGGGCACGACGCCTGGCGGGCCGGCCCGCTCGACCCCGACGACATCGCCCACCTGCGCGCGGTGGCCGCCGCGCTGCCCCCCGAGGGCCACGCGGTCCCGCTGGACGGGCCCGGCCCGATCCGGCTGCCGGCCCCCGAGGCGCTGATGCGCTCCTTCCTGGACGCGGTGGCCGACACCCTGCCCCGCACCCCCGCCGCGCCCCATGCCTCGGGCCGCCCCTTCGCCGCACGCGCCGCCCAGCGCCTGCCCGGCGCCCACGACTGGGCCGCGGAGGTCGCCGCCGGCATGGACGCGGGCGTACGGATCTCCCTGCGCCTGGACCTCTCGGCGCACGACCTCTTCGACGCCGGTCCCGGCGACGGCGGCGCGCGCGGCGCGGGGGCGGCCGTCGTCCAGGTGCACAGCCTCGCCGACCCCACCCTCGTGGCCGACGCGGCGGACCTGTGGTCGGGCGCGGCCGACGCGGCGTTCGGCCCCCGCGCGCGCGTGGACGCCGCCCTCGCGGTGCGGCGCGCGGCGCGCGTGTGGCCACCGCTCGACCGCCTCACCGAGCAGGACGTGCCCGACGTCCTGAGCCTGTCCGAGGACGAGGTCACCGACCTGCTGGGCGTGGCGGCCGGCCGGCTCGCCGCCGCCGGGGTCGCCGTGCACTGGCCCCGCGACCTCGCCCAGGACCTCACCGCGACCGCGGTGGTCCGGCCCGCGCCCGGTTCGGCGACCGACGGCACGGGCTTCTTCGAGAGCGAGGACCTCCTCCAGTTCCGCTGGCAGCTCGCGATCGGCGGCGATCCGCTCACCGAGGCCGAGATGGACAGCCTCGCCGAGGCCCATCGCCCGGTCGTCCGGCTGCGCGACCGGTGGGTGCTGGTCGACCCGGCCCTCGCCCGCCGGGCCCGCACACGCGACCTGGGCCTGCTCGACCCGGTCGACGCCCTGTCCGTCGCCCTCACCGGCACCGCCGAGGCCGACGGCGAGACCGTCGAGGTGGTGCCCGTCGGCGCGCTGGCCACCCTGCGCGACCGGCTGACGGCCGGCATCCGTCCCGCCGAGCCCCCGCCCGGCCTGCACGCCACCCTCCGCGACTACCAGCTCCGCGGCCTGGCCTGGCTCGACCTCATGACCTCGCTCGGGCTCGGCGGCTGCCTCGCCGACGACATGGGCCTCGGCAAGACCGTCACCCTCATCGCCCTGCACCTGAAGAGGGCCCGCACCGAGCCGACCCTCGTGGTCTGCCCGGCCTCCCTGCTGGGCAACTGGCAGCGGGAGATCACCCGGTTCGCGCCCGGCGTCCCCGTCCGCCGCTTCCACGGCCCCGACCGCACCCTGGACGGCCTGGAGGGCGGCTTCGTCCTCACCACGTACGGCACGATGCGGTCCGCCGCGGCGACCCTGGCCGACCAGCCCTGGGGCATGGTCGTCGCCGACGAGGCGCAGCACGTCAAGAACCCGTACTCGGCGACCGCGAAGGCGCTGCGCACCATCCCGTCCCCGGCCCGCGTGGCGCTCACCGGCACCCCGGTCGAGAACAACCTCTCCGAACTGTGGGCGCTGCTCGACTGGACGACCCCCGGTCTCCTCGGCCCGCTCAAGGCCTTCCGCGCCCGGCACGCGCGCGCGGTGGAGAACGGCGAGGACGAGGAGGCGGTACGGCGCCTGGCCCGTCTGGTCCGCCCCTTCCTGCTGCGCCGCAAGAAGTCCGACCCCGGCATCGTCCCCGAACTGCCGCCGAAGACCGAGACGGACCACCCGGTGCCCCTCACCCGCGAACAGGCCGCGCTGTACGAGGCGGTGGTGCGCGAGTCGATGCTCGCGATCGAGACCGCGGACGGCATGGCCCGGCGGGGACTGGTGCTCAAGCTGCTGACCTCGCTGAAGCAGATCTGCGACCACCCGGCGCTGTTCCTGAAGGAGGAGCAGCCGCCGGGCGGAGCCGACCGGCTCACCGCCCGCTCCGGCAAGCTCGCCCTGCTCGACGAGCTGCTGGACACGGTGCTCGCCGAGGACGGCTCGGTACTCGTCTTCACCCAGTACGTCGGCATGGCCCGCCTCATCACCTCCCACCTGGCCGCCCACGCGGTCCCGGCCGAACTCCTGCACGGCGGTACGCCGGTACCCGAGCGCGAGCGCATGGTGGACCGCTTCCAGAGCGGGGCGACCCCCGTCCTCGTCCTGTCCCTGAAGGCCGCCGGCACCGGCCTCAACCTGACCCGCGCGGGCCACGTCGTGCACGTCGACCGCTGGTGGAACCCGGCCGTCGAGGAACAGGCCACCGACCGCGCCTACCGCATCGGCCAGACCCAGCCGGTCCAGGTCCACCGGTTCATCACCGAGGGCACGGTCGAGGACCGCATCGCCGAGATGCTCCAGTCCAAGCGGGCCCTGGCCGACGCGGTCCTCGGCGGCGGTGAGGCGGCCCTGACCGAACTGACGGACCGAGAGCTGTCCGACCTGGTGTCCCTGCGGAGGCCGTCATGACCCACAGCCCCGCCGACGCGGCCCGCCGCGCCCTGAGGGCGGCACGGGAACGAGGGGAGACGGCACCGGTCCCGGCGGCCGACGCGGACACGGAGGCCGACGGCGGCGCGGGCGCCGGCACGGGCACCACGGACCGCGAGCCGGTGCGGGAGCGAGGACCTGCCCAGGACCAGGGCCGCGCTCAGGACCGGGCCCACGGCCGTGCCGGGTCCCCGGGCCGGGACCGGAGCGAGCACGCCGGGCCCCGTCCCGCGGACATCGCCCGCGCGGCGTTGCGCAGCGCGCGGATCGCCCGGCAGGCGGGCGCCGACGGCGCGGCGGGGGAGGACGAGGCCCCTCGGGACACGGCGGGCCGCACCCGCACCGCACCAGGGGCCCCCGCGGGACCGGACGCGGCCGAGAGCCGGCCGCCGGCCGCCCCCGGCACCCTGCCAGAGGAAGCGGACCGCCCCGGTGAAGCCGCAAGGGCCACCTGGTCGGCCGTTTCTGGCGAAGTGACAGGCTCCGGCCCCGCGGACCACCACGACGGTGCACCGGGCCTTCCCGCGACCACCTCGACAACCCCTCCGGGCGCAGCGTCCCCCTCCGCCCCGTCAACCCCTCCGGGCGCAGCGTCCCCCTCCGCCCCGTCAACCCCTCCGGGCGCAGCGTCCCCCTCCGCCCCGACGCCGTCTCCTGCGGGTACGGCCACCACGCCCGGGGAGGACAGCCGGCCGGCGGATGCGGCCCGCGAGGCGTTGCGGGCGGCCCGACGGCAGGCGCAGGCGGACGCCGCGGCCGGGAGCGCGGCGGGTGCGCGACGGCCTGCGCGTCCGGCACGTCGTCCGCACGGGACCGGCGGCACCGAGGACGCCCGCGCCCGCGCCGTACGGGACTTCGTCGCGGGCGCGTTCCGTCTGCCCCCGGAAGCGGACCTCCCCGACGGGGTTCCGGCGTTCGAGGAGCCCGTCGGCGGGACCGCCGCCGAGAGCCCCCGAAGCGCGGTGACGTCACCCGAGGAGCACGCGTCCCCCGATCCGGCCCCGGCCCCCGGGCACACGGCGGGACCCGCCGAAGCCCCGGCACCCGCCGACGAGCCGCCGCTCCCGCCCGCCCCGGCGCACGAGCCACCGCCACCCCGGCATCAGCCGGCACGGCACCCGGAGCGGGTCCCGGTGGCACGGAACCGGACCGCGCACCCGGCGACGTACGGCCAGGACCCCTCCACACCGCCGGCGTCCCCTTGCACCCCCCGCTCCATGGCCGCCCCGAACCGCGACGGCGATCTCCGCCGCACCTTCCCCGCCTTCCCGCCCCGGACGGCCCCGGACGGCGGCTTCGCCGGGACCTGGTGGGGGAACGCGTGGGTGACCGCGCTGGAGGAGGGCGCGCTGGACCCCGCGCGGCTGGCGCGCGGCCGCGGCTACGCCGGGCAGGGCAACGTCGACGCCATCACGGTGACGCCCGGACTCGTCCTCGCCTACGTGCAGGGCAGCCGTCCGAGGCCGTACCGCGTCCAGGTACGGCTGCGCACGCTCGACGACGCCGACTGGGAGCGATTCCTGGACGCCGCCGCCGAGCGGCCGGGGCACATCGCGGCCCTGCTCGACAAGGAGCTGCCCCACTCCCTCGCCGACTGCGGGGTACCGCTGCTCCCCGGCCCCGGTGACCTCGCCCCGCGGTGCAGCTGTCCCGACTCCGGTCACCCCTGCAAGCACGCCGCCGCCCTCTGCTACCAGACGGCGCGGCTGCTGGACGCCGACCCCTTCGTCCTGCTCCTGCTGCGCGGCAGGGGCGAACGCGAGCTGCTGGACGCCCTGTCCCGGCTCAGTGCCGCCCGCGCGGCCCGCGCCGCCCAGGACAGGGGCCCGGCGCCCCTGCCCGGCGTCCGGGCCACCGAGGCACTGGCCGCGCGGTCGCTCCCGCCCCTCCCGGCGCCGCTGCCCGTGCCCCCGCACCCCGAACAGCCCCCCGCCTACCCGGCGGCGCCGGGCGGCCCCGACCCCTTCGCGCTGGACCAGCTGGCCACCGACGCCGCCGCCCGCGCCCACGCCCTGCTCACCACGGGCCGCGACCCGGTCGGCGGACTGACGCTGTGGCAGGACGCCGTCCGCCACGCCGCCGCACGCCCCGGCTCCGGCCTCACCGCCGGCACCCGCGCGCTGTACTCCTCCCTGGCCCGGGCCGCCGGCCGCAGCACGTCCGAGCTGGCGCGCGCGGTGGCCGCTTGGCGTCAGGGCGGCCTGGAGGGCCTCGCCGTCCTGGAGGAACCCTGGGACCCGCCGGCCGGCCGTTTCGACCGCGCCCGCCCCCTGCTGCTCGCGGCCGACCTCCCCGCCTTCCGTCCCTGGCGCAACCACCTCACCCACCCCGCGGGGCACCTCCAGCTCCGTCTCGGCCGCACCGGTCTGTGGTACGCCTACGAGTCCGAGCCGGGCCGCGACGACTGGTGGCCTCGCGGCACCCCCGACCTGGACCCGGTCGGCGCCCTGACGGGACTGGTCGGCTGAGGCAGAGGCCGGGGCGGCGGCGGTCGGCCGGCGTGACGGGCACGGCGCGAGGGGCGTCAGCCTTGGCGGCCGGGGAGCATGGCCAGGGCCCGGGCGCGCTGTGCGACCAGTTCGTCATAGGTGCCGTCGCGCTCGGCCCAGCGGTGCATGTGAACCCGCTCGACCAGGATCTCGTCGGGAGTCGGGTTCTGCGCGAGCAGCTGCATGACCTCGGTGGCGAAGTCGTCGAGCGGCAGTGCGGCGGGGTTGACCTTCTCCTGCCCCGCCGTGGCGACGGCCGGGGGGACGAGCTCGACGACGCTGACGCCGGTGCCGTCGAGCTGCACGCGCAGTGCCTCGGAGTAGGCGTGGACCGCGGCCTTGGAGGCGGCGTAGGTGGGCATGGGCGGGAACGGCAGGAAGGCGATGCCGGAGGTGACGGTGACGAAGGTGCCGGAGCCGCGTCCGACCAGGTGCGGAGTGAAGGCGTCGATGACCCGGATGGTGCCGACCAGGTTGGTCTCGATGGTCGTCCGTGCCGCCTCGAAGTGCCCGGGGTCGCGCAGGTCCTCCAGGAGCATGACGCCCGACATGGTCACCACGGTGTCCAGCTCCGGGTACCGGGCGAGTACGGCGTCGCGGGCACGGGCGACGGAGGCACCGTCGGTGACGTCGACGCCGAAGGTGGCGATGCCTTCGTCGGAAAGCTCTTCGAGCGCTTCCGCGCTGCGCCCTCCGACGGCCACGGTGCTGCCCGCTGCGGCGAACCGCCGGGCCAGTTCCCGGCCGATACCAGAGGTTCCGCCGACGATGAGAACGGTGCGGTTGGACAGATCCATGAGGTGTTCCTTCGGTTCAGAACGCCGGATGCCATGGGGCACACGGCGCCGCTCGGCGATGATCCCTGTCTTTTTCGAACAGTGATGCCGCAACCCTGACGAGATCTGCCCGCTGCGGGCAGGGCCCCCGTCGTCCCTGGTCCTGCCAGGGCCCCCTCTGGGACGCGGGCACCGCATTACGGTGAACCCATGAAGGAAGAGGAACCCGACAACCGGCTCGGCAGCTACCTGCGCGCACGGCGCGACCTGGTCTCCCCCGAGCAGGCGGGGATCCCGCCCGGCGGCAACCGCCGTGTTCCCGGCCTGCGCCGTGAGGAAGTGGCCCTGCTCGCCGGAATCAGCCCCGACTACTATCTGCGCCTGGAGCGGGGCCGTGACAAGAACCCCTCGCCCCAGGTCCTCGAATCACTCGCGCGCGTCCTGCGCCTCGACGACGTGGAACGGACGTATCTGCTCGGCCTCGGGGCCGCACGCCCCAGGGCACCGCGCCGTAAGCGACCCGAGCACGTGCCGGCACGAGTGCACCAGCTCCTCGCCCAGCTCCACATTCCCGCGTTCGTCGAAGGCCGCGCGTTCGACGTCCTCGCCTCCAACCCCATGGCCGTCGCCTTCTCCCCGCGACTGCGGCCCGGCCAGAACCGGCTCCGTTCCTTCTTCCTCGATCCCGAGGAACAGGCTTTCCACCAGGACTGGGAGAAAGCGGCCGCGGGCTTCGTCGCCACCCTTCGCACCACCATCGGGGACGACACCGACGACCCCCGGTTCGTCGAACTCGTCGGAGAGCTCGCACTGTCCAGCCGACGGTTCCGCACCCTGTGGGCCCGGCACGACGTCCGCGCACTCGACGGAGGCACCACGACCGTCCACCACCCCGTCGTCGGAGAGCTACGGCTGCACCGTGACAAACTCCCCATCGAGAACGTCCTTCTCGTCGTCTACTACCCCGACGAGGACAGCGACGCCCACGACAAGCTGCGACTCCTGTCCGCACTCACACAGACCGGACCCACCGACACGACGCGCGGCAGGCCGGCGGACTCCCCGCGGACATCCTGACGGCACCGGACACGCCCGCCGCGCGCGCCGGACGCAGCGGCGTCCGGTTCTCGCCGGTCCGAGGCAAATGCTTGGACTGTGACCCCCTTCCGGCGGGAGACTTCCGACTTCCGAACCACCGGGAGTGTGACGGGGCCACCGATGCGCGAGGGCTGTCGCCGGGCGGGAGCGCGGTCGTTCCGGCGCTGGGCCGCTACGGCCGGGAACCGCTGCGACTACGACTGCCGGCCCTGCCCGCGCCGCCGCCGTCGAGGCGGGCCAGGAGACGGCCCGGCCGAGACGGGGCACCGTGGGACGTCGGTGCCCCGCCTCGGCGGTTCGGGGAGGGACCTACCGCGCGGACAGCGGCGTGACGGCGACCTGGTCGATCACCGGCGCGTACGGCGAGCGCTGGTCGTACTGGTTGTAGGTGTCGCCGTCGAAGTCCGGCAGTTCATCCGCCGTGAACGTCAGGCGGTTGGTGCCCTTCTTCAGGGTGACCGGCACGGTCAGCTGCCAGAAGTTGTTGAAGTGGAAGGTGGTCGGGAACAGGATGCGGCGGGCCGCTCCTCCGTTGACGGACAGGTCCGCGTGGCGGGCGACGGGGTCGGGGTTGTAGTGGGTGGCGGGGGCCTGCTCGGCGTTGGAGTAGCGGATGGTCAGTGCGTGCCGGCCGGCCTCGGCGGCCGTCACGTCGAGCGTGAGGGCGTTGGCCTTTCCGGCGCCGATGTCCGTGACGGCCTTGCCGCCGTCGGCGAAGCGGTGGGCGTCGGTCACCTTGGCGGCACCGGAGAGCGAGCCGTTCTCGGCCTGGTGGACGGTGGTCGTCAGCGCACCTCGTGACGGGGTGACCCGCAGCCGGTCGAGGACCAGTCCGTCGGACGTGCCGGTCAGGGTGATCTTGTTGATGCCGCCGGAGAGGAACAGCTTGACCGTGCTCGTGCCCTTCTTGGCGCCCCCGACCGACGTCTTCGAGAGCTTCTCGCCGTTCAGGGACAGGCTCGCCCGGCCGCCGCCCAGGTGGTCGACGGAGACGGTGGACTCTCCGTCGGCGGCGGAGTGGACCCAGAAGGTCGTGGAGGCGCCGTCGGTCAGCGTCACCGTGCCGGGTCCGGAGACGCCGGAGCGGGTGTAGGAGGGCTGGGCCCCGTCGAGCGCGGCGTACTCGGCCTCGTAGACGGCCGGTTGCGTGACGTGCGTGTCACGCAGGCTGAGGTCGATCTTGTCGATGATCGCGTCGCCCTTGGTGACGCCGAGATCGGGATCCTGCGCGGCGAGGGTGATCCGGTGCTTGCCGGCGCTCAGCTTCACCGTCGTGTCGGTGTGGCCCCACACCACCCACTTGTAGCCCAGCGGCAGCCGCAGCTCCTGCGGGTCCTTGCCGTCGACGCGCAGGAAGACGTTGGTCGGGCCCTGCTCCTTCACCAGGCCGTACAGATTGTAGGAGTTGGCGAAGACGCTCAGGTCGTACGTGCCGTCCTGGGGGACGTCGACGTCGAAGGCGAGGACCCCGTCGGAGCCGGTGCGCAGGCCGCCCACGTTGTAGGCGCCGGACGTGGCGAACTTGCCGACGTCGGAGGGCGTTCCCTCAGGCCCGTTCCTGGAGTAGCCCGAGCCGGTGTACGTCGCGTTCTCGGCCTCGTACGTCTTGCGCCAGCCGACCGAGGGCGAGGCCGGCACGCCGCTGCCGCCGGGGGAGAGGATGACCTGGTACGCGGACATCTCGTTCATGCCCCGCATCGGCAGGGTCACGGTGCCGTCCGCGCCGACCTCGACCTTCCGGTCGGCCAGCCGCAGCGGCTGCGCCGAGTCGCCGACCTGTCCGGTCCAGGGGATCTCCTGCACCGTGGCGTGCACGGTCTTCCCGAACAGCCCGGGGTCGACGTTGCGGAAGACGACGTCCGCGTCGCCGCTCTTGCCGCCGAAGACGGCCCGGGACTGCTTCTTGTCCTTGTCGAGGGTGGCCACGCCCTGGAGGGTGTACTGCACGTTCGGATGCGGCGCGGTCACCTGCACCGTGTGTCCGGACATCTGGCCGTAGGCGTTGAACAGCCACCACTGGCCGTTGCCCTTGTTGGCCTCCACGGCGGAGTCGTTGAGGTTGCCGTCGATGTTCCAGTACGCCAGGTCGGCGTCGATCTTCGACTCCTCGATGGCGGAGACCCACTGGACGACCTGGCCGGGCACCGACAGGTGGTAGTTGTGGCCGTACTCGTTGACGTTGACCGGCAGCGGGCCGATGCCGATCTCCTTCTCCCACCCCCGGTACTTGGCCACACTCGTGCGGACGGCGGCGGGCGAGGACAGCTCGTGCCAGGTCATCACGTCCGGGACGACGCCGTTGGCCTTGGCGTACTGCAGGAAGCCCTTGTCCTGGTCGAAGAGGACCGACGTGTTGGGGCCTGCGATCCGGGCGTCCGGGTCGAGGCTCTTGATCAGCTGGTAGACCTCCTTCCAGGCCGCGAAGAAGTACTGCGGGTCGTCCAGCCAGGACACCTTGTTGTAGGACCAGGAGCCCGTGCCGAACATGTTCCCTTCGGGTTCGTTGAAGGGGACGTAGACGACGTGGTCCTTGTAGTCGCCCATCGTCTTGACCTGGGCGACCTGCTTCTTGATCTTCTCCTTGAAGTCCGCGAGCCGCGCCGGGCCGTCGGCGCCGGGCCACTGGTACGGGAAGCCGCGGTAGATGTCCGTCATGTAGATGTAGACGTCCTTGCCGCCCGAGTCCACGAACGGCGGCAGCATCTCCAGCGCGTCCGCTCCCGGGTGCTGCGGACCGTCCTGCGCCTTGGTGGACACGGTGCGCAGACGCATGCCCTCGATGAGGTTGCGGCTGGGCACGCCGTCCCCGTAGACGCCGTACAGGGAGCCGGAGGCGCCGCCGTGGAAGGCGCCCGTGTCGGTGGCGAGGTCGATGACGAGCTGTTCGGGCTCCGCCGCCCCGGCCGTCCCGGCCGAAGGGCCGGCGAGCAGGGCGGCCGCGACGGCCAGCGCCGCGGCACCCGCCGCCGTCGTTCTCGTTCGTCTCACTGAGGTCTCCAGGAGTCCGTGGGGTGTGGAAGGGGGTTGCACCGGCGCGATGACGGGGGACGTGCGGGGCGTCGCGCAGGGGAAGCGTCGCCGGAACCGCGTCGAGCGGCCGGACGGGGCCGTGGAGACAGGCGAGTCGGCCGCCTCTGTCGAACCGGTTCGAGGGAAGCTAGCACCGCCGTAACAAGCCAGCAATACGCGGGACGAAGGGAATTGGGGCGACTTCTGCCGGGTTCCGGGGTGTCGAAAAAGGCTCTGCGCGAAGTATTGACAGCGGCCGGAGCCCTTCCTACGGTCCCTCTAGCGAACCGGTTCGACGATCGGTTGCGCGTCTCTTCCCCCTCGTCGGCGCCACCCGACCGGTGACCCGCCCCGACCTCTCGCAGCCCACCGAACCGATCAAGGAGTCGCCGTGAACATCGGTGAGATCGCCAGACGCGCCGGTGTCTCACGCAGCACCGTGTCCTACGCGCTCAGCGGGAAGCGCCCCGTCTCGGACGACACCCGCCGGAAGATCCAGGAGGTCATCGACGAGCTGGGGTACCGGCCCAACGCGAGCGCCCGCGCCCTCGCCAACGGCCGGACCAGCACGATCGGCCTGGTCTTCCCGCCGGCCGGGAACCACTACACCGGCATGCAGCTGGACTTCATCGGCAGCGTCGTGGAAGCCGCCGCGGCGCACGACCACGACGTCCTGCTGTCACCGAGCGGTGCGGACAGCGACCGCTCGTTCCAGCGCCTGCTGGGGGAGCGCCGCGTGGACGGCGCCATCCTGATGGAGATCAGGCTGGAGGACGACCGGGTCGACCACCTGGCCGCGCTGGACTTCCCCTGGGTGGCCATCGGCCGTACCGCGCGTCCGGAGGACGGGTGGTGGGTCGGCCTGGACCACACCGCGCTGGCCGCGGCGTGCGTCCACCATCTCGCGGACCTCGGCCACCGCAGGGTCGCCTTCGTGAACCGGCCGGAGCAACTGCTGCGGGCCGGATACGAATCCGCCCACCGGGGACTCGACGGGTTCACCAAGGCCGCGGCCGAGCGAGGGCTGACCGTGCGGACCTACTGCTGCGGGGACGACGCGGCGTCGGGCCAGGCGTGCGTGGAGCAGATCCTGCACGACGACCCGGCCACCACGGCCCTGGTCACCCTGAACGAGGCGGCCCTGGGCGGCCTCTACCGGGCGCTCGCCCGGGCGGGCCGCCATGTACCGCGCGATTTCTCGGTCACCGGGGTGGTGGCCGGCCGGTGGGCGGAGACGATGACCCCGCAGCTCACCGCGGCGGACGTACCGGCGGAGGAGATGGGCCGGCGCGCCGTCGAACTCCTCATGGAACGCCTCGACCACCCGGGCGCCGCCCCCCGGCACCACCTCCTCACACCCCCCATCTCCCTGCGGGCCAGCACCGGGCCCGCGGGCGGAACGACCCCGTAGGTCCGCGGGCCCCGCAGGTCCGCGGGCCCCGCAGGTCCACGGACCGCGCGTCTCCGCGCGGTTGCCGCCCCACCGGCCTCCCCCCTTCCCGCACCACACCCACCGGTGCCCCGGCTGTTCCCGGCGTGCCTCCGCACACCTCCATCGCCTCTCCGCACACCCGTGCCACAGACTAAGGACCCGCGATGCACACATCCTCCGGACGCCGCCTCACCGTGGCGGTGGCCCTGTCGACCCTCGTCGCCGTCACCGGCACCGCCTGCTCCTCCGGCTCGGGCAGCACGAGCGCCAAGGGCGACAGCGGCACGTACACCGTCTGGGACCCGTACCCGCAGTTCGACAAGGCGTCGGCCTGGGCGAAGCTGCTGGACGCCTGCGGCACCAAGGCCGGCGTGAAGATCAAGAGGACGGCCTACGACACCAGCGACCTCTCCAACAAGGCGCTGCTGGCGGCCCAGCAGGACAACTCCGCGGACGTCCTCGTCGTCGACAACCCCGTGGTGTCCACGCTGGCCGAGGCGGGCGTCCTCACCACGACCGACGAGAACAAGCTGGACACCTCGAAGGTCGACGCCAACCTGCTCGCGGCCGGCCAGTCGGACGGGAAGACGTACGGCACACCGATCGGCGCCAACACCCTCGCCCTGTACTACAACAAGGACGTGCTGAAGAGGGCCGGGGTGGACGTCTCCTCGATCAAGGACTGGACGTCGCTGACGGCGGCCCTGGAGAAGGTCAAGGGCACCGGCAAGAAGGGCATCACCTTCTCGGCCATCGGCACGGAGGAGGGCAGCTTCCAGTTCCTGCCGTGGTTCTGGGGCGCGGACGCGAAGCTGACCGCGCTCGACTCCGGCCAGGCGGCTTCCGCCCTGTCCCTGTGGAAGGACTGGCTGGAGAAGGGCTACGCCCCCAACTCGGTCCTCAACAACACCCAGACGACCAGCTGGCAGGAGTTCGCGAGCGGCGACTACGCCTTCGCGGAGAACGGCACCTGGCAGCTCGCCAACGCCGAGAAGGCGGGCTTCGACTACGGCGTCCTCCCCATCCCCGCCGCCGACGGGGGGAACGCGCCGGCGCCGACCGGCGGCGAGTTCGTCACCATCCCGGTCCAGGGCGACACCGGCCGCTACGCCACCTCCCAGAAGCTGGTCTCCTGCCTGACCAGCACCGAGAACCTCCACGCCACCGACACCACCCTGTCGTACGTGGCGCCGACCGGCGAGGTGCAGGACAAGCAGGTGGCCGCGAACGCCGGACTGAAGCCCTGGGTCGACGCGGTGAAGGCCGCCAAGGGACGCACCAGTGACGACCTGGGCACCACGTACCCGAAGATCTCCGAGCAGTTGTGGAAGGCCGTCCAGTCCGCCCTCAGCGGCGCGCAGTCGCCCGAGGACGCGCTGGCCAAGGCCCAGTCCGCCGTCAAGTAGCCAGGGAACCCGGTCCGCAGATGACGCACACGACCCAGTTGCCGGACCGCCGGTCCGCGCGCGTCCGGAAAGGGGCGGCCGGCGCCGCCCAGCCTCCGGACCCCGCGCGGACACGGCGCCGGCCGACTTCCCAGCAGTGGGCCGCCTGGGGCTTCCTCACCCCGGTGACGCTCTACCTCGTCCTGTTCTACGCCTATCCGCTCTACCGCAACATCGACCTGAGCCTGCGCAACTACACGGTCCGTTCCTTCGTCCGGGGCGACGCGCCGTTCACGGGCCTGGAGAACTACCGCACCGTCCTCGACGATCCGACCTTCGCGCCGGCCCTGCTGCACACCGCGGTGTTCACCGCCGTGTGCCTGGCCTTCCAGTACGCGATCGGGCTGGCGCTCGCCGTCTTCTTCCACCAGCACTTCCGGCTGTCGGCGACCTTGCGCGCCCTGTTCCTCGTGCCCTGGCTGCTGCCGCTCATCGTGTCGGCCTCCACCTGGGCGTGGATGCTCAACAGCGACTCCGGCGTCGTCAACGCGGCCCTGCACGTGGTCGGCATCGACCCGGTGAACTGGCTGACCTCACCGTCGTGGTCGCTCACCTCGGTGATCATCGCCAACATCTGGATCGGCGTGCCGTTCAACCTGGTCGTCCTCCACAGCGGCCTGCAGTCCATCCCGGAGTCGCTGTACGAGGCGGCCGCCCTCGACGGGGCCAACGCCTGGCAGCGGTTCTGGCGCATCACCTTCCCCCTGCTGCGCCCGGTGTCCGCGATCACGCTCCTCCTCGGCCTCGTCTACACCCTCAAGGTCTTCGACATCATCTGGATCATGACCAAGGGCGGCCCGGTGGACTCGTCGACCACCTTCGCCACCTGGTCCTACCAGCTCGGATTCGGCAACGCCCTGCCCGCCTTCGGCCCGGGCGCGGCCGTCGGCAACCTCCTCGTCGTCGCCGCCCTGGTGTTCGGCCTGATCTACCTGAAGGTCCAGCGGAAGCAGGACGCCTCATGACCACCGCATCCCTGTCCCGACCGCACCGCACCCGCGGCCACTGGTGGAAGACGGCCACGGGCGTCGCGCTCACCGCGGTCATGCTCTTCCCGGTCTACTGGATGCTCAACGTGTCCTTCACCCGCGAGCAGGACATGCGCAAGAGCCCCCCGGACCTCTTCCCCGCGCACGGCACGCTGGACGGCTACCGCCGGGTCCTCGACGAGCAGCTGCCCTACCTCGCCACCAGCCTCGTCATCGGCCTGGCCACCGTCGTGCTCACCGTGACCGTCGCCGCGCCCGCCGGCTACGCGCTGGCCAAGCTGCGACCGCGCGGCGGCGGCGTCCTGTCCTTCGTCCTGCTGGCCGCCCAGATGATCCCCGGCATCATCATGGCGATGGGCTTCTACGCCATCTACCTCAGCCTCGGCCTGCTCCAGTCGGTGCCCGGCCTGATCGTCGCGGACTCCACGCTGGCCGTGCCCTTCGCGGTGCTCATCTTCACCGCCTTCATGTCCGGCATCCCCCGCGAACTGATCCAGGCCGCCACGATGGACGGAGCCGGGGCCCTGCGCACCTTCCGGTCCGTCATCCTGCCGATGAGCCGCAACGCCGTGGTCACGGTGTCCCTGTTCACGTTCCTGTGGTCCTGGTCGGACTTCGTCTTCGCCGGCACGCTCGCGAGCGGCGGCGCCCACCAGCCGATCACCCTCGGCATCTACCACTACATCGGCAACAACAACCAGGAGTGGAACGCCATCATGGCCACCGCCGTCCTGGCCTCGGTGCCCGCCGCCGTCATCCTCGTCCTCGCCCAGCGGTACGTCGCCGCCGGCGTCACCGCGGGCGCGGTCAAGGACTGACCCCCGCCCGGCCGCCCTTGCCCCCTCCGTGACGGCATCCCGTCCGCGCGCCGGACGGCCGCCGCCGGCCGCCGCCGTCACCCCTGCTCGAGAAACGAGTCGTCCTTCATGACCGTCGCCCCTTCCGGCCCGGCCTTCTCCCTCCACGACATCCCCTTCAGCACCTACGGATCCTGGTTCGACATCTCGCCCGTGGTGGCGGAGAAGACGTACGCCGAGGATCTCCACCTCGTCTCCCACCAGACCGGCATGCACGGCGTCCTGCGTCTGACGCCCCTGAACGCCGGGACGGCCGACCGCGCCGAGACCCGCGTCGAGGCGACACCCGCCCTGCTCAGCTGGATCGGCCGGACCGGGCGGGTCGACCTCGCCTACGAGACGCCCGACACCCTCCGGCTGCGGGGCAGCGGCCTGGGCATGCGCATCTCCGCGGCGGAGCGGACCCTGACCCCGTTCAGCGGCACCTACTTCTACCGGGAACCGCACGCCGAGGCGTACGTCTTCACCTCCTACGAGACCGGGCGGCGCTATCGGATCACCCTCCTGTCGGGAGCCGTGACGGAAGCGGCCGGCGGGCAGACTTTGGGCGGCGCCGAACGCCAGGTCACCGTCGGCGCCGACGGTGACGGGAGCTGGGAGATCGCGGTCGAGGAGTACGAGACCGCGCGCCGGCCCTACCGGTCCCCGGCGGCCTTCGAGGAGATCGTCCGGGCCGCGCACGACGCCTTCACGGCCTTCACCGACGCCGTGGCGCCGTGGCGCTCGTCCGCCACCCCCGCCGCGGAACTCGCCGCCTACGTCCTGTGGTCCGCGACCGTCCGCCCGAAGGGCTTCGTGACCCGGCCCGCCGTGCTGATGTCCAAGCACTGGATGGACAAGGTGTGGAGCTGGGACCACTGCTTCAACGCCCTCGCCCTCGCCCCGGGCCACCCGGAACTGGCCTGGGACCAGTTCTCCCTGCCCTTCGACCACCAGGACGACAGCGGGGCCCTGCCGGACTCGGTCACCCACTCCGAGGTCCTGCACAACTTCGTCAAACCCCCCATCCACGGCTGGGCCCTCGGCCACCTGCGCCGACGGCTCCCGCACCCCCTCGGGGCAGCGCGACTGGCCGAGGCGTACGAGCGGCTCGCCCGCTGGACGGAGTTCTGGCTCACCTCCCGCCGCGCGCCGGGCGCCACCCTGCCCCACTATCAGCACGGCAACGACAGCGGCTGGGACAACGCCACCACCTTCGACCCCGAACGCGTCGTCGTCACCGCCGACCTGGCCGCCTTCCTCGTCCTGCAGCTGCGTGAACTCGCTGGCATGGCGCATGAGTTGGAGCTGCTGGACGACGCCCGCCGGTGGACCAGGACGGCCGATGCCGTGCAGGCGGCGATGCTCGACGAGCTGTGGAGCGACGGCCGGTTCGTCACCCGCTCGGTCGGCAGCGGCGACACGTGGAGCAGCGCAGGCCTCCTCGACCTGATGCCCATCGTGCTGGGCGAGCACCTGCCCGAGGACATCAGCGCCGTACTGGCCGAGCGGCTCCGGTCCCACCTGACCGAGTACGGCCTGGCCACCGAACAGCCCACCTCACCGCACTACCTCGCCGACGGCTACTGGCGCGGGCCGATCTGGGCCCCGTCCACCGTCCTCGTCGAGGACGGCCTGCGCCGCGCGGGACACCACCGCCTCGCCGACGACATCAGCGCCCGCTTCCGCGCCCTGTGCGAGACCTCGGGGTTCGCGGAGAACTTCGACGCCCTCACCGGCAGGGGTCTGCGCGACCGCGCCTACACCTGGACGGCCAGCAGCTATCTGCTCCTCGCCGAGGCCCACGAGCTCCGGCACACCGAACCGGCCCACTCCCACGGCCGTGCCCGCTGACACGTCTGCCGGAACCGGCGCATCGCGGACGTGGGCAGGCCGACGACCCCGTCCGCCTGCCCAGGTCCGCGCCGGTCAGGACCCGCTCAGGCGGACCAGCAGCACGCCCGGCGCGTGCGGCAGCGACACCCGCAGCCCGTCCCCGTCCCAGACCGCGGAGCCGGCGGGCGACGCCGGATGCAGGATCTCCGCGCTCACCTCCGCCCCCGCGAGGTGCGGGACCGGGAGGCGCACGCCGGTCTCCCCGCCACGCCGCCAGACGGACAGGTACGACGTGTGGCCGCCGGGCACGCGCAGGCCCAGGGCCAGCCACGCGTCCGTCCATCCCGGCAGACCGAGCGGCCAGAAGGGCACCGCGTCGGCGAGGTCTCCGCGGACCGCCTTGTAGGCGGTCACCGCGTCCCGTACCAGCGCCAGCTGGCCGGGCGTCATCCGGTCCAGGTGGCCCGACAGATGCATGCGGCCGAGCAGGGCCCCGCCCAGGGTGAAGGCGTTGAGGCCGTCCTCGTACCCGGGCTGCGGATAGGCCCAGACGGCGCCCTGCTCGGGCGGGACGGCGGTCGGGGCGGAGGCGGCGATGGGCGGGTAGCGCAGTGCGTCCTGCTGGTCGCTGGTGGACTGGAGCTGGGTGACGGAGAGGGTGGCGCCGTCCATGCGCATCCCGCCGGAGGCGCAGTTCTCGATGACCAGGCCGGGGTGCCGGTCCAGCACCTCGGACAGCCAGTCCAGGTACGCCTGCGCGTGACCCAGCAGTCCGGCCCCGGGGGCGATGTCGTCCGGGCCGCACGTGCCCGGATCGACCACGATGTTGTAGTCCAGCTTGAGGTAGCCCACACCCCAGTCACCGACGATCCGGTCCACCGTCTTGTCCAGGTGGGCCCGGGCGGCGGGATGCCGCAGGTCCAGCTGATGACGGCCCTGCTCGCTCAGACGGACCCCGTCGCGCCGGAAGAACGCCTCCGCCGGGAGGTCGGCCGCGATCGGGCTGCGCACCCCCACCACCTCCGGCTCCAGCCACAGTCCGGGCACCATGCCACGGTCCCGGATCCGGTCGAGGACCGCGCGGATCCCGCCTCCGGGGAAGCGGCGCGGTGAGGGCAGCCACTCGCCGACGCTGTCCCACCAGCCGACGGTGTCGTCGTCGTACCACCCGGAGTCGATGCAGAAGTACTCGGCACCAGCCTCGGCGGCGGCGTCGATCAGCGGCAGCAGCTTCTCCGTGGTCGGGTCGCCCATCAGCGTGTTCATGTAGTCGTTGTAGACGACGGGCAGAGCGGCGTGGTCCGGGTGCGGACGGCGTACGGATCTGCGGTACGAGGTCAGGGCGCCGAAGGCGTCGTCCAGCCCGGGGCCGAGGGCCAGCACCGCGGGCGTGGTGGTGAACTCGGCGCCGGGTTCCAGCCTCACCCGCCACTGGTGTTCCGCGTCCGTGGGTCCGTTGAGCGCCAGATACGTGCCGTGGCGGTGTTCGCCCAGGTCCCAGCGCCAGCCCGCCGGCGACTCGACCTGCCACAGCCAGGCGTGGCCGCTGTCGCGTGCCGTCACGGCGCCCATCGGAAGGTGCCCGTCGGTGGGCCAACTGCCGCGCCCGGTCAGGGAAAGGGCGGCCCGGCTGTCGTGCTGGTGCGCGTCGGCGCCGATGTCGGCGACGATGTCCCGCAGCGGCTCGGCGTACCAACGGCACTCCGCCAGCCAGTCGTTGCGGGCGCGGTGGACGTCGAGGAGACCGGGGGAGGGCAGGCCGCCGAGGAGCAGGCTGCTGACGGACTGGACGACGACCTCCCGTTGCCCCTCGTTGCGCAGCCGGACGCGGGAGCGCAGCACCGGCAGCCCCACGGGGGAGGACAGTTCGACGACGGCGCCCAAGCCGGTGCCCGCGTCGTGGAGTTCGAGGGTCAGGTACGTCCAGCCGTCGCGTTCCTCGACGCCGTGCCCGCGGTGACGCAGCCGTGAGCCGAGGGCCGTACCGGTGAAGCGCGGGCCGGACCAGCCGCTGCCGTGACCGACGGCGGTGAGCTCCACCAGGGGGAGGGGAGCGGCCGGGCCCGGCGCGGGCGCCGGATGCCCGGGTCGGTCCAACCGCGTCAGCCGCGGGATCCCGTCGGGACCGACGGTGAGCTCGGCTTCCAGCCCGCGGTGGCCCCAAGTGATCGTCGGTGGAGTGTCGTCGGGTGCCGAGCCCACGACGTCGGACGTAACGGTCACTGTCGTTCCCTCCCGGTGGCCGCCGCGGTCGGCGGCCGGTATCTGGTGCGTGAATCCATCGTTACGGTCTCTTGACGAGCCACATGTGACCGGTCACAATCCTGGCATGAATGTGACCGGTCACACAAGGCGCTCCGTGAGCATCCGGGACGTCGCCACCGCAGCCGGGGTCTCGTACCAGACCGTCTCCCGGGTGATCAACGGGCACCCCAGCGTCAGGCAGACCACCCGGGAGCGGGTCCTCGCGGCCATCGACGAGCTGGGCTTCCGGCGCAGCTCCACCGCGCTCGCACTGGCCAGCGGACGCAGCCGGACCGTGACCGTGCTCACCGCCAACACCACGCACTACGGCTACGCGTCGATCCTCCAGGGCATCGAGGAGGCCGCCCGTGCCGCGTCCTACGCGGTGGGGATCGGCGTACTCGATTCGTCCGACGCGGACGAGATCGCCGCCCAGGTCCAGCGGGCGGCGGACGCCGGCGGCGGACTCATCGTGATCGCCTACGATCCCGCCGGTGTGCGGGCCCTCGACGCCGTCCCCGCCCAACTACCGTTCGTCGGAGTCGTGGAGACCCCCGCACGACCGCCCGGCGGCGACCGCCCCTGGGTGTGGACCGACGACCGTGACGCCGCCTACCAGGCGACCAGTCACCTGCTTTCCCTCGGCCACGAGACCGTGCACTACCTGGCCATCCCGTCCAGCACCCGGCGCACCAGCGCCCGAACCGCCGGCTGGCGGCGGGCGCTCAAGGACGCGGGTGCCCCCCAGCCCCGCCCCGTGCAGGGCACGTGGGGGCCGCGGGGCGGCCACGCCGCGGGCCTGGGGCTCGCCGGGGACCCCGGCGTCACCGCGGTCCTGTGCGGCAACGACGACCTCGCGCTCGGGATGATCCGCGCCCTCCACGACACGGGCCGGGCCGTCCCCGGCGACGTGAGCGTGGTCGGATTCGACGACGCCCCGCACTCCGCCTACCTCACGCCGTCCCTGACGACCGTGCGCCTGGACTTCACCGGCCTCGGGCGATCCGCCTTCGGCCTGCTGCACGGCGTCCTGGAGGAGTCGGCGCAGATCGGTCCGCGCCCCGTCTCCGTACCGGAACTGGTCGTACGGGAAAGCTCGGGGCCCCCGCCCGCACGGCGGTGACCCCGCCCCCGGTGCCCCGCCCCCGCGGCGCCCACGCACGTCTCCTCGGCGGCCTCCCCTCCTCCGACATCGCTCGACATCGCCCCTTCGGCCACTTCGTGAAAGGCATGTCTTGAAGAGAAGAGTCTTCAGCGCGCTGGCGTTCCTGTGCGCCGCCGCTCTGTCCGCGACCGCGTGCAGCGATCCCTCCGCCGGCGATCCGGGTTCCGCCACCGACGGCAAGCAGGCCAAGGTCGACCCGACCGCCCGTCTGGACGGCGTGAAGCTGACCATGTGGACCGCGCAGAACACCCTCAACGCCCCCGAGCAGGTCATCGAGGCCTTCGAGAAGGCCACCGGGGCCACCGTCGAGACCCAGGCGATACCCGACCTCTACGAGCAGAACGTCCCCACCAAGCTCGCCTCGGGCGACAAGCCCGACCTGATGTTCTGGCAGCCGTCCATCTCCACACTGCCGTTCATCCGGCCCAAGCAGAACCTCCTCACCCTCGACGGCGAGGAATGGGTCTCCAGGCTGGGCGACACGGAGAAGTCGCTGGGCGTCATCGACGGCAAGCGGTACGCGGCGATCGTCACCAGCCCGGCCATGCTCGGCGTCTACTACAACAAGGACGTCTTCCGGCAGGCCGGCATCACCGAGAAGGACTTCCCCACGTCCTACGACGAGTTGCTGCGACTCGGCCACACGGTCGTCGACAGGACCGACGCCGCCGCCTTCTACGAGGCCGGCGGTGACAAGTGGCCCATGCAGTGGCAGATGCAGGTCCAGCTCACCGACCTCGACAAGCAGTGGTGGGCCGGCCTCAACCGGAACAAGGAGAAGTGGACCGACCCGGTCGTCGTCGGTGCGATCAAGAAGTACAAGGAGGAGCTGCTCGACGCCGGACTGGCCCAGAAGAACTACCGGACCGGCACGTTCACCGGCCAGGCCGACTCCCTGTGGAAGGGCGAGTCCGCGATGGTCCTCAACGTCACCTCCTTCCAGAGCCAGCTGCAGGCCAAGTACTCCACCGCCGAGATCGACCGGAAGATCGGCTGGTTCCCGGTCTCCCACTCCTCCGCCACCGGCATGTACTCGCCCGACCAGACCAACGGCGTCGTCGCCTTCAGGACCGGCGACGAGAAACGGCAGAACGCCGCCCGCCAGTTCCTCGCCTTCTGGCTCGGCCCCGACTACCCCGCCTACATCAAGGCCATGAAGATCCCGTCCGTCCAGCCGTCCGTGCCCACCCCGCCCGGCCTGCCGCAGACCTCGCTGGCCCAGCTCAAGGCACTGCCCACGGCCGACGGCGTCTTCCAGGCCAAGGCGATCGTCGCCCCCGACACGCACCTGTACCTCGCCGACATGATCTACGGCAAGAAGGACCCGCAGCAGGTCGCGCAGGCGATCCAGGACCAGTTCGCGCAGGTGGCCAAGGCGCAGGGCGCGCCCGGCTTCTAGACCGACCCCCGACGGGCAAGGACTTCCGATGGCGGACACGGCCATACGCACACGCACGCGAAACGATGCGCCCGCCACAGGGCGGGAGAAGAGGGTGGGGCGGCTGCCGCGCGCCGCCGTCCACCACCCCTGGTGGTTCGCGCTCCCCGCGATCGCCGTCTTCGCGGCCTTCTTCCTGGCGCCGAACCTGCTCAACTTCTACTACCCGTTCACCGACTGGTCCTCCTACCACTCCGACATCACCTTCACCGGCCTCGACAACTTCACGACCGTCGCCCACGACGGCTCACTGCTGCGGGCGATCCGTACGACCCTGCTGTACGCCGTCCTGGCGGCTCTCTTCCAGAACGGCTTCGGGCTGGCACTGGCACTGCTGCTGGAGGCGGACACCCGGTTCAACCGGTTCTTCCGCGCCGTCTTCTTCCTGCCCGTGCTCATCTCGGCACTCGCCACCGGCTACGTCTTCCAGGCCCTGCTGGACCAGGACGGCGCCCTCAACTCCGTTCTGGGCACCGACGTCCCGTGGCTCGGATCGACCACCTGGACGCTGGTCCTGGTCACCGTCATCCACGGCTGGAAGTGGATGGGGCTGTCGATGCTGATCTACCTGGCCGGCCTCAAGGGCATCCCGGGCGACATGCTCGAGGCGGCCCGGATGGACGGTGCCGGACCGTGGCGGACCTTCTGGTCGGTGCGCTGGCCGATGCTGGCGCCCGCGCTCACCTTCAACGTCACCACGGCGCTGATCGGCTCGATGAACACCTTCGACATCGTGCAGGCGACCACCGGCGGCGGCCCCGCCGCCTCCACCGAGGTCTTCAACATCTACATGTTCCGCGTCTTCGGCCAAGGGCTGTACGCCCAGGCCTCCGCGATGAGCCTCGTCCTCTTCCTGATCGTGGTCGCCATCGCGATCCCCCTGGTGGTCGGCCTCCGCCGAAGGGAGAACCTGCTGTGAGCACCACCGTGAAGACGGCCCCGGCCGTGCGTCCCGCCTGGCGCTACGGCCGTCCCGCCCTCGTCCTGCTGCTCGCCGCCCTCGCCGTCGGCGTACCGCTGTGGCTGGTCGCCGTCACCTCGGCCAAGCCGCAGGCCGAGGCGATCAGGCCGAACCTGGACCTGCCGCGGCACTGGCAGCCCGGCGGCAACTACCAGGAGGCCGTCAGCCAGGGCGAGATGCTGCACGGCTTCCTCAACTCCCTGCTGGTCGTGGTGCCTTCGGTCGCCCTCGTCCTGATCCTCGGAGCCGGCGCGGCCTGGGTCTTCGCCCGCCGGAAGTCGAAGCTGGTCTCGGCCGCGTACGCGCTGTGCATCAGCGGACTGCTGCTGCCGCCCGCCGTCATCACCATCGTGATGGAGCTGCGGCAGCTCGGGCTGGCCGGCACCCGGCCCGGGATGATCGCCGTCTACACCGGGATGTACCTGTCCACGTCGATCTTCTTCATGACCGGCTTCATCCGGGCCGTCCCGCTGGAGCTGGAGGAGGCCGCGCGCATCGACGGCGCCAAACCCCTGCGGATCTTCCTGCGGATCATCCTGCCGCTGCTCAGGCCGGTCGTCGCCACGGCGACGATCATGGTGATGCTCTACGCCTGGAGCGACGTCTTCTACGCCTTCTTCGTCCTCGGCGGCGGAGAAAAGGCGACCCTCCCGCTCAACCTCTACAAGGTCGCCAGTGCGCAGCTCTACCTCGACAACTGGCATCTCGTCTTCGCGTACGTCGTGGTGATGAGCCTGCCCATGGTCGCCATCTTCCTGGTGGCCCAGCGAAAGATCGTGTCCGGAATCACCAGCGGAGCCGTCAAATGACCGGAGGTCCCTCCACGTGAGCACTCCCAGACGCACACCGTTCCGTACCAGAACCACCCTGCTGGCAACCGCACTCGGAGTCGCCGCCATGGCAGCAACCCTCCCCGCGGCGGGCACCGCCGCCGCTGCCGAGCAGCCGCAGCGCCTCACCGTCGACCTCGCCGCCTCCGAGGGCCCGGTGATGCGCGGAGCCAACGGCGCGCTGTACGGGCTCAGCGACGACGGCGTGCCCGGTGACGCCGTGCTGGCGCCCCTGAAGATCACCAGCATCTCCCAGAAGCCGGAGGGCGGCGCCCAGCACCCCAACGGCGACGCCCTCTCCGTCTCGCCGTCGTTCTTCCGCAACGGCGGCGGCGAGATCAACATCATGATGCAGGACATCTACGCCCACTGGCCGTACGAGGACCTCGGCATCGACGACTACCTGTCCAAGGTCGACGACATCGTGAAGAAGGTGTCGGCCGCCCCGAACAGCGACCGCTTCGTCTACATCCCGTTCAACGAACCCGACTGGATCTGGTACGGCCTCGGCACCGAGGACCGGGCACAGTACGAGGCGAACCGGGACCGGTTCCTCGAGGACTGGAAGACGGTCTACCGGCGGATCCGCGCGATCGACCCCGACGCCAGGATCGCCGGCCCCAACGAGGCCTCCTACCACACCCGTCTGCTGACGGACTTCCTCGCCTTCGCCAAACGGGAGAACGTCCTCCCTCACGTCATGACCTGGCACGAGCTGTACTCCGGCTCGCTGCGGGACTTCCAGGGCCACTACGACGACTACCGCTCCCTCGAACGCGCGGCCGGCGTCGCACCCCTGAAGGTCAGCATCACCGAGTACGCCAACCGGCGCGATCTGTCCGTGCCCGGACAACTCGTCCAGTGGGTCTCGATGTTCGAACGCAACAAGGTGTACGCCAACCAGGCGTACTGGGACGCTGCCGGCAACCTCGACGGCAACGTGGTGCGCTCGAACATCCCCAACGGCGGCTGGTGGTTCTTCCGCTGGTACGCCGGACTGAGCGGCGACACCGTCAAGGTGACCCCGCCGCAGGCGAACACCGTCGACACTCTGCAGGGCCTGGCCTCCTACGACACGACGCGCCGCCAGGCGCAGATCCTGCTCGGCGGCTCCTCCGGCGACTCCGACGTCGTGGTCCGCAACGTCCCGCCCTCCGTCTTCGGCTCGACGGTCACCGCGACCGTCGCCGAGGCCGCCTGGTCCGGCTACGAGGGCCGGCACGCGGCACCGCGGGTCCTCGCGCGCACCAAGGTGAAGGTGGCGGACGACGGTTCGGTGACGGTCCCGCTGCGCGGCATGCGCCAGATGTCGGCGTACCGGATGGTCCTCACCCCCGGCGGCTCAGGCACCCCGGCCACCGCGTCCGTGCCCTGGTCGGCGTCGTACGAGGCCGAGGAAGCGGCCGTCACCGACGGCAGGGTCTACACGCAGGGCACCGTGGAGAACGCCAACGGCTACGCGGCCTCCGGCACCAAGGACGTCGGCTCCCTCGACCGGCCCGGCAGCAAGGTCGCCTTCTCGGTGACGGTGCCGAAGGACGGCACGTACGACCTGGCGATCCTGTACGGCAACCAGTCCGGCGCGCCGGCCACGCAGAAGCTGACGGTCGACGGAGGGGCCCCGGTCACCGTCACCTACCCCTCCACCGAGAACTGGACCTACCGCGGCAAGCAGGACCTCACCGTCCGCCTCTCCGCCGGGACACACGTACTCACGCTGGCCAAGGGCGACGCCGAGGTCACCCTCGACCGCATCGACCTGACCGCCCGCACCGGCGACCCCTCCGCGTCCTACGAGGCCACGCTCGCCGACATCAGCGGCAAGCCGACCTACGACTACTCCTCCTCGGCCGGGACCGGCACGGGCGCCCTGGTCCTGCGCCCGGGCGACAGGGCGGTCTTCGACGTCTACGCCCCGCGCGAGGGCTACTACACCGTGGTCCCGCGCGCCTCGGCGGCCGTGCGGCTCACCCTGCACGGAGCGACGGTCCAGGCGCCGCCGGGAGCACCCCTGCGCCTCTACCTCGCGGCGGGCAACAACCGCGTCGCGGTGACCTCGCAGCACGCCTCCGTCCGCTCCCTCGACGTCTCGGGCACAGGCTCCGCCTCCGGCACGCTCGGCTACGAGGCCACCACCGCCGCCCTGACGGGCGGGGCACGGCTCGTCGACTCGGTGTACGCCTCGGCCGGCTCCGCCGTCGGCTGGCTCGGCAACAGCCCTTCCAGCACCGCCGAGTTCACGGTGACAGCACCCCGCGCGGGCCGCTACCTCCTGACGATCCACTACGCCCACAACGACCGCCGCGACAACGGCCACGCCTACAACACGGACATCATGTCCCGCACCGCGGACGTCAGGGTGGGCGCCGGCACCCCGCAGAAGGTCACCTTCAAGAACACCTGGAGCTGGGACGACTACTGGACCCTGAGCGTTCCCGTCGATCTGCGGAAGGGAGCCAACAACATCACCTTCGGCAACGCGAGCGCATGGGCTCCGAACATCGACCGGATCGAGCTGGGCCGCGTCATCGGATAGCGGCGACCCGGAACAGTCCGGGCCAGGTCTCCCCGCGGACCTGGCCCGGACCCCGGCCGGCCGGTCCCTCACGTCCTTCTGCAGGTGGCCGTACTGTCCCGGACCACGAGGGTGGTGGCCAGTTCGACCCGGCGGCTCTCCGGTTCCTCGCCGTTGATCAGCCGGAGCAGGGTGCGCAGGGCGCTGCCGCCCATCTCCTTGAGCGGCTGGCGCACGGTCGTCAGGGCGGGGGAGACCCAGCGTGCTTCGGGCAGGTCGTCGAAACCGATCACGCTGATGTCGTCGGGCACCCGCAGACCGGCCCCGGCCAGTGCCTCGTACCCGCCGATGGCCATGTGGTCGGAGCAGACGAAGAGAGCGGTCGGGGGTTCGGGCAGTGCGATGAGCGCCCGGACCTGCTCGGCGCCGCCGGACCGCTCGTAGGTGCCGTGCCGCAGCAGCTCCGGTGGCACCTCGAGGCCGGCGGCGGCCATGGCCGAGCGGTAACCGGCGATGCGGGCCCGGGCGTAGAGATGGTCGGGCGGGCCCGTCACCAGTCCGATGCGGCGGTGGCCCCGCTCCAGGAGGTGGGCGGTCGCCTCGTACGCGCCGGCCCAGTTCGTGGTGCCCACGGACATCACATCGGGCGACGGGTCGCTGAGCGGATCGATGACGACGCACGGCACCTGCGCCCGCCGCAGCCGCGCCACCTGGTCCGCCGTCGGCTCGATCAGGCCCAGGACCACGCCGGCGCTGCCGCGTTCCAGGATGCGGTCCACCCAGTCCCGGCCCGGCCGCCTGCCGGCGGGCGCGGAGGTGCGCGCCACGGAGACCACCACGTGCACGCCGGCCTCGTACGCCGCCGCCTCCATGCCGCTGGCGACGCTGGCGGGCCACGAGCCGTCGAGTCCGCTCATCACCAGGTCGACGGTCCGGACGGCCGGCCCCGCGGCGGGGATGCCGCGCCGTACGTACCGGTGCTCGCGCAGGGCCGAGTCCACCTTGGCGCGGGTGTCCTGAGAGACGTCCGTCCGGTCGTTCAGGACCTTCGAGACGGTGGAGACCGACACGCCCGCCGTCTCGGCGATCTGGGCGAGGGTGGGGCGCGGCAGCCGGCTCGCGGTCCCGGGCCCCTTCTCCGCCGGCCTGACGTCATCCAGCACGGTGCAGTCCTCTCGGTGTGACGGCCAACGCCTCGCCCGCCGACGGCCAGGCACGCAGGCGTGCCGCCTCGGGACCGGTGGCGACCGTGAGCGCCTCGGTCAGGGCCTCGTCGAGCAGCGGCTCGACGCGCACCCGGCGGTCCGTGCGCGCGGAGGCCACGGCGGCCGTCACCATGGCGAGGCTGAGCACGTTACCGTGCACCTCCCCGGTGGGCGTGACGCCGGTGCGCAGTGCGTGGACGAACTCCGCGAGCGCGCCCGCCACCCCCTCCGGGCCGCGGGCCTCCCGCCCTGCCTCGCCTCGCGCGAGCGGTGTGCCGTCGGCGCCGTGCACCGCCTCGGCCTCGGGCGGGTGCTCGCCGTCCCAGGAGGCCGAGCCCAGCTCGCCGCTGAGCCGCCAGACCCCGTTCCAGGAGGTCTCCAGGCCCCCGCTGCACCAGCTGCCGTTGTAGACGTAGCGGATGCCGCCGGTCATCTCGAAGACGGCCGTGGCGGCGGCGTCGCCCGCGTACCAGCTCCAGGACGGGTTGTACGCCTCGCAGCGGACCGACACCGGCTCCGCGTCCAGGAGCCACCGGGCGGTGTCGAAGGCGTGGATCGCCATGTCGAGCAGGAGCGGATGGGCCATGGTCTCGCGGAATCCGCCGAAGCGTGGTGCCCGGAAGAAGTCGGTGGTGAGGATGCCCGGCCGGCCGAGCAGCCGCGCGTGGTCCCGGAAGGCGGCCAGGTGGCGGTGGTAGCGGCGCGACTGACCGACCATGAACAGTTCGCCCGCCGCCTCGGCCGCGGCGGCCAGCCGCAGCGCCTCGGGCAGGGTGGCGGCCACGGGCTTCTCCCCGAGGACCGGCAGCCCGAGGGCGAGTGCCCGAAGGGTCACGGGCAGGTGTGCCTCGGGAACGGTCACGTCCACGACGGCGTCGGGCCGGGTGGCCGCCGCCAGCGCGGCCAGGTCGTGGCCGGTGGGCGTCCCCGGCACCCCCGCCCGGCGCACGAGCGCCTCGGCCGCGGCGGGGACGAGGTCGACGACACCCGCGGGTTCCGTGTCCGGCGAGGCCAGGATCGCCCGGAGCCAGGCACGGGCCATATTGCCGGCCCCCACGACCAGGACCCGCAGGGGACCGCCGTCGGGCGGCAGCGTCCTGAAGGACGGGGATCTCACGCCTGTCCGCCCCCGGGCTCGAACCAGCCGGCTTCGCTGTGGATCAGCCGGGGCGCCGGCAGGTCCGCCTCGGGAGCCGCCCAGCGCACGGCGTTGGCGATGACACGGCGCACGTGCGGGTGGTGGTAGACGGGATAGTCCTGGTCCCCGGGGCTGAAGAAGAAGATCTTCCCGTGCCCGCGCCGGAAGGCGCAGCCGCTGCGGAACACCTCCCCGCCGCTGAAGGAGCTGACGAAGACCAGTTCGTCGGGGGCGGGGATGTCGAAGTGCTCCCCGTACATCTCCTGCTCGTCGATGACGAACGGGTGGGGCACGCCGGCCGCCACGGGATGCGAGGGGGCCACCGTCCAGACCACCTCGCGGTCCCGTGCGCTGCGCCAGCGCAGCGTGCAGCTCGTGCCCATGAGACGGGTGAAGATCTTCGACCAGTGCCCGGAGTGCAGCACGATCAGGCCCATGCCGGCCAGCACCCGGCGGTGCACCCGGGCCACCACCTCGTCCGACACCTCGCGGTGCGCGAGATGCCCCCACCAGGTCAGCACGTCCGTCGCGGCCAGCACCTCCTCGGTCAGTCCGTGCTCCGGCTCGTCCAGCGTCGCCGTCCGCACCCTGGCCCCCTCGCCCAGGTGCTCGGTGACGGCCCCCGCCACCGCGCCGTGCATGCCCTCCGGATAGCGCGCGGCGACCTCGGGGTCCCGCCGCTCGTGCCGCCCCTCGTTCCAGACGGTGACCCGCAAGGGGGCCGGTGTGGCTGATGACGACATGGCTCTCTTCCCGGTGTGATGCGGCTGGTGACCTGTCAGGGCGCCCCGTGCGAGCGCGCCCTCGCCGGCAGGACGCGTTCTGGAAGTACCGGCACGCGACTGCGAACTTTGCGAAACAAGCGGTAGGGAAGCCAGGGGGCCGCGGCGGACGCCCTCAAGGCGTGCGGGGACGCCCTCAAGACGTGTGGGGACGCCGTCAAGGCGTGCGGGAAGGCGGCACGGACGCCGCCGACCATGACCGCCACCGCCCACCGGTGCGTCACCGGCTGGCCCAGAGCAGCCCGCGCTCGACCAGCGCGCGCACCTCGGGAGTGGTGAAGTCGCCGGGCCGGCCGCCGAGGGCGGAGGCGAAGACCCGGCCGCGCCCCCACGTCCTGGTCCACACCGCCGGTACGGCCGAGGCACCCGGCCGGCTCTCGTCGCCGTCGAAGGTGATGGTCGCCAGGACGTCGACCAGGGGATCGTTGAGCAGCCAGTACCGTTCGGCGTCGGTGTCGAAGTCGGACAGTCCGTCGATCACCGGGTGGCCGGCGCGCTCCGTGGCCAGCCGCACCCGGTGACGGCCGGACTCCGACGGATCCGGCTGGAACCTCCCCCCGACGAGCAGCTGGTAGTCGAGGTCCTCGGGAAAGGCGTCGACGAGCCCCGCGTGCCAGCCGGCGAGTCCCGTACCGCTCCGGACGGCCGCCCGCAGCCCGGCGCTCTCCCTGGGCGTGATGTCGCCCCCGGGCCAGCACTGCACCACCAGATCGGTCTCCGCCAGCAGCTTCTCGTCCTCGTAGACCTCCAGGCAGTCCTCCACGAGGACGTCGAATCCGTGTCGGGCGAGGAAAGGCAGGAAGAGATCGGTGGTCCGGACGGGGCTGCCGCCCTCCCGGCCGTCGCGCACGATCAACGCCTGTCGTCTGGCATGGCTCATGGTGCTCGCTCGGTCCTCTCGATAGGGGCCGGAAAAGCAGACCGCACGATGCCTCGCACACTCCGAAACATTGCGCGAAAACAAGTAGCGCCGGACGGATGGGACTGTAGGAACCGGCCCGGTCGGCGTCAAGAGATGTCACACAGCCACGGACGCACGGCCTCGCGGGGAAGACCGGCCGCCGCGCGCCCCGCACGCCGAAGCGCGGGAGGGGCCACGGAGGCCGGCTCGCGAGCCTTCGGCCGGCCGCACAGACGGGAGCAGCCCTCTTCCGGATCGCGCCGGCGGAGCCGGGCACCGAGGTGGAGGTGACCACCGACGGCTGCACGCTGCGCTGCTCGGCCGAGCGGGGTGAGGAAGCCGGCCCCGGCAACCGGCGGAAGGCCACCGCCTCCGCCGTGGTCACGGGTGTGCGCGAGGACCTCGCCCCGCTGGTCCTCACCGCCCCTGCCTTCGCCCGCCCGGACGGCTCCGCCTTCGGTGCGTACCGCGAGGCCCTCCACGCCCACCTGAAGGGCACCGATCCCGAACAGGCCGTGCAGCGGGCACTGCGGCGGGAGGAGAAGGCCGTGGACCGGGGCTTCGCCACGCCGCCCGCCGTGCTGCTGTCGCAGTTCGTGGAGGGGGCGAGGAGAGCTTCGACCTGGCCCCGGCCGACGCCCCCGAGGCCCACCGCGACTACTACCAGGTCGCCGACCGCGCCGACGATCCGGACGCCTCCGTCAACCTCGACATCCTCGTCCCGGCCTGCCGCGCTCGCCGCCGCGGCTGGACCATCCGCGGCGAATTCCCCCGCCTCCCGCGGAATCTCCTGCGGGCCGCCGCACCCTTCCAGGTTCTGTCGTCACACGTCACGCCTGCATCAGCAGGGCTGCGAGGGTCACGGCTGTTCGGCAGGACTCGGTGGTCTTGTCGTACCGGGGTGATGCCGCGCCATTGCTTCAGCTCGTCGGAGCACTGTTTGCGGTCGTCCAGCCGCTTGCGCCCACGCAACGGCACGGGCAGCAAGGGCCGGACGAACTCCCGGCCGGCACCCGGCGGTTCATGGCGGCGTATCACTCGACCGTGATCCACCACCAAGATCATTCGAAGGCGCCTGCTGACCGCTGCCCGCGCCCAGTAAGCTGACGGATCGTCATGACTGGGCCGGGTGGCCCTGGTTCGCGTCAAGAGGACGAGGTGTTCAAGTTGAAGAGATTCAGGACTGCCCTTGTCGGCATCGCCGTCATGGCAGGACTCGGCGTAGGCGTCGCACCGGCTCGGGCGGCCGACACCTGTACTGCGGGAGGCGGCGGCAAGTACATCTGTGATTACGGTGTAACGGACCACGCGCTTCCGGGCGGCGGGAAGGAACAGTTCCTGGTCGGCCTCGACTACGCGGTGTGGACGCGCTGGACCGTCGACAAGCGGTGGACCGGATGGGTCTCCCTGGGCAAGCCCGATCCTCTCGAGGATTCCGCCCGCGCCGCGAGTGAGATCGGCGTGAGGGATCGGCAGTCGCAGAACAATTTCCAGACGGACATCTACCTCCACAACAGCAACGGCGCCTTCGTGGGCAGGACACGCCCCGCTCTCGGGTCGGGCTGGACGCCTTGGGAGTTCCCCAACTGCTGCTGACGAGTGTTCCGCCCCTGCTCCGCGTCTGATCCCCTGGTCGGATGCGGCGCCGGATCGGAGGCGTTCCGGCCGGCGAGCGCCACAGGCCGGATCAGCTGACCGTGAGCCCCGGGCGGCCCGTCACCGCCTGCGCGGCCCCGGGGCTTTTCCCGGGTCAGGCCAGTACGACCGGCTTGCCGGTCAGTGTGACGCCCGCACGGCGCAGTTCGGTGACGGCGGCTTCGGTGCTGTCGGCCGCGACACCGGCGGTGTAGCCGAGCAGGACGCGTACGGAGAAGCCCGCCCGGACACCGTCCAGCGCGGTGGCCTTCACGCAGTGGTCGGTGGCGATCCCGACCACGTCGACATCGGTGACCTCGCGTGCCCGCAGCCACGACGCCAGCAGCGTGCCGTCCTGCGCCGAGCCCTCGAAGCCGCTTTTGGACGCGGAGTGCGCCCCTTTGAAGAAGACCTCGTCGACGGCCTGGGGGACGACGGGCGCGAAGTCGGGGTGAAAGGTGCTCCCGTCGCTGCCGACCACGCAGTGGACGGGAAAGGAGTCCTTGAAGTCCGGATGCTCCGAGAAGTGGTCGCCGGGGTCGATGTGGTGGTCGCGGGTCGCCACGACGTGCGTGTACCGGCTACCGGCGGCACGTCTGACCAGGTCGGCGATGGCGCCGGCCCGGCCCGCCCCGCCCTTGACCGGAACGCTTCCGCCCTCGCAGAAATCCTTCTGCACATCGACGACGATCAATGCACGGCGCACAGTACGCCCCTTCCTCACAGGACAGTGGGAACCCATCTGTTCCCGACCGGTGCTGAGCCGACACCGCCCATGTCGGCGGTTCACCCCGGCCAGGCCACGCACACGCCGCCTCGACCCCCCCGCGGTAGGCGCTGCCCATGGGCACTGGGCGGCGAACCGCACGCCGGACCGTGCGTGCCGTGCGGCTGGGAAGTCCGCGCCGGTTTCCCGGTGCCGGCGTCGGGCGGGGGGCGGACGCCGCGGGGCGACCCGGAGGCGGTGAGCGGTCCGGGAGGACCGGTGCCGTCCGGACGGGATCCGACCGCAGCTCTGCCCGCCACGACGCCGGGCATGGCCGGTGATCTGTGGGATATCCGCAGGGTATGAACGTGCTGGCAGGGATTCGTGAGACGGACCGGGATCTGACCAAGTGGCTCGCTGCCAGTGCGTCACCGGGCCTTCACCGGACGCTGTCAGCGGTGGAGGAGGCGGCGGAGGGAACCAAGCTGTGGTGCGGCGCGGCGGCGGTGATGGCCTGGCTGGGCGGCCGGCGTGGCCGCAAGGCCGCCGCCGCGGGCCTGGCCGCTGTGGCCGTGGCGCAGCTGGTCTCCAACGGTGTGTGCAAGCAGTTGGCCGGACGTGCCCGGCCTCCGAAGGAGTGGTTCCCGCACGACGAGGCCGAGGACCGTCCCGATTCCTCCTCCTTCCCCTCCGGGCACACCGCCGCCGCGGTCGCCTTCACCGCGGCCGTCGCCCCGGCGTGGCCGTCGGCCGGCGTCCTGTGCGCGGTGCCGGCGGCCGCGGTGGCCGTCGAACGCGTGCAAAGCGGCGCCCACTATCCCAGCGACGTCGCCGCCGGCGCCGTCATCGGCCTGGCCGGCGCCTGGCTCACCCGCCGCGCCCCGCACCTGATCCTGCGCCGCCGGCTCCGGCGGTTGTTCACCGGTGGCTGTGGGGAAGTGCCGGGCCGGGCGGCCTGACGGGGGTGACGGGCCGGTGGCGCGTCACCAGTAGTGCCGGCGGCCGGCGACGGCGTGTCCCATGGAGCCCATGATCCACAGGATCGCGCCGATGACCGCGAGGATGATTCCGATCGTCCACAGGATCGATATGCCGGTGACGAAACCGATTACCAGCAGAATGATGCCGAGGAGGAGCATGACCGCCTCCGGTGTGACGTAGTACTGCTTTCACTATGGACCGTGGCGTCGCGCGGGGGAAGTGCCGGTGTCTGCGTGTTCCAGGACGTGACCCGCCGTTGCCGCGGGCCGGGCGGGCGTCGCCGATGTGGTCAGGGCGGGGTGATGCCGACTTGAGCCGTGCGGACTGTGCGCCTGCGCGCGGGAGGGACACCCGCAGGCGGTGACGGGACGAGCCGCCTCGCGAGCGCCATCGCTGTCCTGACCCGGCGAGGCGCCGCCGCGCGCAGCCGCCGGCCCGGCTGCGGGGACCGGTCCCGGTTTCATCCTTCGTGCGGTGGTGAGCCGGACGGCGAGCCGAATCCGGCAACGGCAGAGGGCGAGCAGCTGTGATCACCCACGAGGGCGACGCCACCGGTCGGCCCGAGTGGGGCAGGGTCAGGACCGGCCTGTTCGGCACCGGCGAGTCCTTCGGCCGAGGCCTTACCGGACGCGTGGTGCCGTGCCCCGGTGACGACGAGTGAGACGTTCTGCCCACCGAAACCGAAGGAGTTGCTGAGCACGGCCTCCTGGGGGACGTCTCGTCGCTCCGCGACGACATCGAGATCGATGTCGGGCCCGACGCCGGCCGCAGTGATGTTGCGGGTCGGCGGGATGACGCCGTGCTCCACACTGAGGACGGCGATGAGCGCCTCGATCGCGCCGGCCGCGCCGAAGAGATGGCCGAGCGCCGCCTTGGGGGCTGTCACGGTGGCGCGGCCGAAGACCTCTGCGATCGCGTGCGCCTCGGCGGCGTCGCCGACCGGGGTGCCGGTGGCGTGGGCGTTGATGTGACTGATCCGCTCAGGAGCCAGGCCGGCTTGTGCGAGGGCCTTCCGCATGGCCGAGATCTGACCGGAGCCGTCGGGAGCGGGCGCGGTGATGTGGTGAGCGTCGGCGGCGATGCCGGCTCCCGCGAGTACCGCGTGGATGCGCGCGCCCCGGGCGCGGGCGTGCTCGGCGCTTTCGAGCACCATGACGGCGGCGCCTTCACCGAGGACGAATCCACTGCGGTCCGCGGCGAACGGCCGGGACGCCGAGGCGGGTTCGGCGGTGTGGCGCGACAGTGCCTGCGCCTGGACGAAGCCGGCCACGGTGATCGGGGTGATCGCGGCCTCGGTCCCGCCCGCGATGACCACGTCCGCCTCGCCGGCACGGATGAGCCTGGCCGCCAGGGCGATCGCCTCGGCGCCGGAGGAGCACGCCGAGACGGGCGTGTAGACCCCGGCCCGTGCACCGTACTCGATGCTGATCAGCGCCGCCGCTGCATTGGGCATGAGCATCGGGACCGTGCGGGGCGAGACGCGGCGCGTCCCGGCCGCCTCCAGTACGTCGTCTTCCTTCAGCAGCGTCCGCACGCCCCCGATGCCCGTGCCGATCACTGATGCGAGCCGGTCCGGGTCCACGTCCGGGGCGCCTGAATCCGCCCAGGCTTCGGCCGCCGCGGTGAAGGCCGCCTGCTGCGAGCGGTCGAGCCGCCTGGCCTGCACCGGTGGCAGCGACTCGGCGGGGTCGGTCGTCATCGTCCCCGCGACGGTGTCGGAAAGGCCGGTGTCGTGGCCCCGCAGGGCGCCGCCGCGGATGCCGGACCGGCCGGCGAGCAGGGCTTTCCAGGTGGACTCCACGTCTCCACCGAGTGGCGTGATCGCGCCGAGTCCGGTCACGACGACTTCGGTCCCGTGCATGCCCGTCAACCTTTCTTGTATGGGATACAAGCCAACACGGCATTGTTGTATCACATACAATTCGAGTGTGGAGAAGAAGCGAACCGAAGCCCGATCGACGTCGGCCCGGTCGCGTGACCGCGGTCGCGCGACGAGGCGCCGGCTGGTTGAGGCGACCGCACGGCTCTGCAAGGAGCGACCCGGCGCCGAGGTGAGCGTCGCGGAGATCGCGAACGCGGCAGGCGTCTTTCCCAATCAGGTCACCTACTACTTCGGCTCCAAGGACTCGCTGCTCGTGCACGCCGCTTTCCTCGGCCTGCTGCACGACGCCCGACGGATCGAGCGCATCGGTCGCCAAGCTCCCGACGCGGCGGCGTTTCGGCGCAACATCGCCCGCGCCGTACTGGCCATGCCCTCGCTCCCGTCGGTCGCGCGAGCACTCGCCGCCGGGATCTCCAAGCCCGAACTCGCCCCCGTGGTCGACCGGCACCTCCAGTTGCTGTTCCGGCAGTCCGAGCGCTTCGTGGGCCGGCTCGTCGACGGTCGCGGCTGGAGGGCTTGCCGGCCGCTCGACGTGGAGGCCCGGACGTTCTGGAGCACCGCGCTCGGCGCAGTGCTGCTCGTCCGCGCCGGGGCACACGGCACCGTCGCCGACCTCGACCTGGCCGGAGCACTGACCATCCACGACGAACCCGAGCGCGGTTAGCCCGGCCGAACGGGCCGGCGGCGACGACGTGCGCGGTTCCCGCGTGACGGTGGCCTTGTCGCGGTCGGTACGTTCGCCGTCGCCGGCGAACTCCTCTGTTGCGGCTGGAACCGGAGCGAGGCGTCGAGAACCTGCTTGCCGGTGACGACAGCCGACCGCCTCGGCGTGGGTGGCCGATTGGCCCCGGACCACGGCCTGCCGGCCGTCGACCGGTACATCCCGCCCCGTCCGGCCGGGGTGCTCGTGGACTCCTGCCACCGGCGGCGGAACAGACCCGAAGGGCCTCCAGTCCCTGCTCTCGCCGGACCGCGGGACATCGGGCCCGGCGGCCCCGTCCCGGCGGCGGTCGTGGGCACGCCCGGCCGTGCCCGGGGGACGTCGGATCAGGAAAGCCCGGCGAGGACCTCGTCCGCGACACGCGACCGGCAGGAGCGGCAGGACACCTCCTGCCGCGTCGTCGCCGGTTCCAGCCCGGACACCGATCGATGCTCGCCGGCCGGCGAACGAACACTGCGGCCGGCGCCGCAGCCGTGACCCGCACGAGCTGCGCAACCGGACGGGAAACCGCCGGCCCCGTGAGCACCGACAGGTGCCCTGCGAAGGCGAACTCGGCCTCTGCGCCGGGATGTGCCTATGCCGGTGCCTCCTGCGCCCGGAGGACGGGGCGCTCCGGTGCGGAGCCGGTGGCCCCCGTGTGGTGGGTGAAGCGGTGGCGGTACGACGTCGGGGTGGTCGCGTAGTGCGCGGTGAAGTTCTGCCGGAAGGTCACGGCGCTGGTGAATCCGCATGCCGCGGAGATGCGGGTGATGCTCCAGGTGGTGGTCTCCAGCAGTCTGCGGGCCTCGTCGAGTCTGCGGGTGAGGATCCACTTGGCCGGGCTCATGCCGGTCGTCTGGTGGAAGCGGCGGGAGAAGTTGCGGGTGCTCATGTGGGCGTGGGCGGCGAGTTCGGTGACGGACAGGCGCTGGTCGAGGTGGGCCAGGGCCCAGGTGATCGTGTCGCCGATGGGCCCCGTGGCGTCGTCGGGCACGGGCCGGTCGATGTACTGGGCCTGGTCGCCCTCCCGGTGGGGGGCGACGACGAGATGGCGCGCGAGGGTGGCGGCCGCCGCGGATCCCAGCCGGTTGCGGACGATGTGGAGGCAGGCGTCGAGCCCGGAGGCCGTGCCGGCCGAGGTGAGCACGTCACCGTGGTCCAGGTAGAGGGCGTCCGCGTGCACGTCCACGGCGGGATACCGTTCGGCCAGTTGTTCCGCCGAGGCCCAGTGGGTGGCCGCGGTGCGTCCGTCGAGCACGCCGCTGCCCGCCACGGGGAACGCGCCGAGGCAGAGCCCGGCGATGCCCGCTCCGCGGGCGTGCGTGTCCCGGATCAGGGCGACGAGCCCGCCGTCCGGTTCCGGGAGGTCGGTCGGCCAGGAGGGGAAGACGAGCAGGTCGGCCGATTCCGCCGCGGCGGGCCCGGCGAGGTCGCCGATCAGGATCCCCTCCGAGGTGCGGACCGGGCGCGCGTCCGCGCTCCACACCGTGGTGGTCCACCCCGGGGCCAGATCCTGCCGGGCCACTTCGCCGAACACGAGCAGGGGCGCGGCGAGGTGGAAGGCGGTGATCCCCTCGAAGGCGTGAATGGCGACGCGCATGCCTGTCCTGAACTCATCGGTTATCTGCTTTTCTGCCACTCACTGTAGTGCCCGCGGCCCCGTGAGGATGAAGTCCGCGGCGCCCTTCGCGCCGCACCCGCCAGGAACAGGAGAGAACGTTGACCGCCCCACGCCGCGCCCTTGTCCTCGTCGACGTGCAGCAGGAGTACTTCGACGGACCGCTGAGCATCCAGTACCCGCCCCGCGACGCATCGCTGGCGAACATCCTGCGCGCCCTGGACACCGCCGCGCGGGCGGACCTGCCCGTCGTCGCCGTCCGGCACGAGGCCCCCGAAGGGTTCCCGGTCTTCGCGGCCGGCTCGCCCGGCTGGGAACTCCACCCCGAGGTGGAGCGCCGCATCGGCCCCACGGCCAGGCGGGTGACCAAGAGCTTCTCCGACATCTTCACCTCCACCGGCCTCGCCGACTGGTTCCGGGAGAACGGGATCGACACGCTGACCCTGGCCGGCCACATGACCAACAACTGCGTCCTGTCCACCTCCGCCGCCGCCGAGCCCCTCGGCTTCGCGGTCGAGGTCCTCTCCGACGCGACCGGCGCCGTCCACCTCGCCAACGAGGCCGGGACCGCCTCCGCGCAGCAGATCCACGAAACCCTGATGACGCTGCTGCACTCGAACTGGGCCGCGGTCACCACCACCGACACCTGGGCATCGGCCGTCACCATCGGAGACGCTCTCACCAAGAGCGACCTCGTCACCTCGGCCCTGCAGGGCCGCACCGCCCACTGACGGGCGCACCCCCTCCACAAGGTGAGAGCGCCTCGCACGACGACCCCCGTGGCGCTCTCACCCCGGCCGGCCTGCGCCCAAGCAGCCGCGCCGCCCGCGCCGCCTTCGGCGCGAGCATGCTGCGGCTCATCTCCGCCCGCCCACTGCCGCAGAGACCCGAGCCGCCCGGCCGACGACCCCGGCTGGACACCCGCCATGCGCGAACGGGTCGGCGAATGAGCGGAACCGCTGGTTCCAGCAGCTCGACGACGCCACCGTGTGGCTGCTCGACGCCGCTGCGACGTACGCCGGCAGCCGGCCGGACCTCCGCACCACGCCGCTCTCGGAACCCGGCAGGTGACAGCATGACTCGTGAGCGACGCGGGCGGGTCCGCGAACTCCGGCGGAACTCGCCGCTCGACCCGGGCGGCGATCCCGACGTCCAACGGCCGCTGTTCGAACAGGCCCTCAGCGCGCAGCCGGTGTCCGCCGACGCCATCGTCGAGAAGCTCGACCTGGCGGGTGCCGCCGCGCTGTCGGTCACGGTCGGCGGTGCGCCGCAACCGGTCGATACCGCGCTCCGCCCTTGCGGGCGAGGCGGTGCCGGATACCGCGGGAAGCGAGATCGCCGCAGGCGCGGGTAGTCGTAGCCCTTGTCACCGTGCGGCTTGCCGGGCCGTCCGCCCGGGCCACGGGCGGCGCAGAGCACAGTCCTGGTGTGAGCCTGCGGCTGGTGGGCAACACGGGGTGCTGCGCCGTCCCGCAGCCCGCCGTCGGGCCCTCACGGGGTGAGCTGCTCGCGGATCAGGTCGTGGGCGAGCCGTACCGTCGCGAGCAGGTCCTCGCGGGGCGCGCCGAGCCGGGCGCGTACCGACAGTCCGTGCCAGACGGACTGGACGAGTCCGGTGAGGGCCGCCGCGTCGGTGTCCGCGGCCAGGTCGCCGTCCCGGATCGCGCGGTCGATGCGCTCCCGCAGGGTCCGTTCGTTGGAGCTCTGGAGTTCGGCGAAGTAGGCGCTCGCGTCGAGCGTGCTCGTGCTGTCCGTCATCACGGCGCTGCTGAGGAGGCAGCCCGGATGGGTGTCGCCCGGCCGGCTGAACTCGTCGACCGACTCGACGAGGACGCGCTCGACGACGGCGTGGACGTCCCCTTCCTCGACGGCCCGGGCGTAGATCTCCCGGTAGCGCTCGGCGTAGGTCCGCACCGCCTCCTCGAACAGCCCGGCCTTGCTGCCGAACGCGGCGTAGAGGCTCGACGTCGACAGTCCGAGAGCGGCGGTCAGGGCGCGCGTCGAGGTGCCCGAATAGCCGTTCCGCCAGAACAGGCGGGCGGATTCGAGGATGACGTGGTCCCGGTCGAAGGCCCGGGGGCGTCCCCGCTGTCGTTGTTCCACCCTTGCATTGTAGAGCGCTTGCTCCATAATCGCTTTATGGAGCAAACGATTCAGAAAAGAGTGCCGGTCGGCGGCGGCAGCTGGGTCACGGTCGACGTGCACGGCGACCCCGGCGCCCCGGGCCTCGTCGTCCTCCCGGGCGTGATGAGCGACGCGCACGCGTGGCGCCACGTCGCCTCGGCCATCAGCGCCTGGCCCTCCGTCATGGTCGTCAACCGCCGGGGCCGCACCCCCTCGGGGCCGCTGACCGACACCTACTCGCTGCGCACCGAGGTCGAGGACCTGGGCGCCGTCCTCGACGTCTTCGCCGGCACGTCGGCGGTCTTCGGCTGGAGCTACGGGGGCCTGATCGCGCTGCTCGCCGCCGACGAGCGCCCCCTGCGCAGGCTGATCGCCTACGAGCCGGTGATGCGCCCCTTCGGCCGTCACGCCCTGCCCGACCTCAAGGCCGCGCGGGAGAACGAGGACTGGGACGCGACGGTCGACATCGTCAACCGGAAGATCACCGGCCTGGACCCGGCGCGGGTGGAGGCCCTGCGGGCGGACCGCGAGGTGTGGGAGGCCCTCCGTCGCCTGAGCGAACCGCTGTACGACGAGACGCTGGCCGTGAACGAGCCGCTGCCGGACGTCCTGGCCCGGCGGGCGGCCCACGTCGATCTGATCGTCGGCGGCGCGAACCGGGGCACCGCCCCCTACGGGACGGCCTTCGACGACATCCGCCGGCGCGTCCCCGCCGCCACGGTCCATGAGCTGCCCGGTCAGGGCCACCTCGTCCACCTGGAGGCGCCCGCGCGGCTCGCCCGCCTGATCGACGGGCTGGCAGGGTGAGCGCGCGGGGGACGGCGGCCCATCCGGCTGCGGACGGGGCCTGACCCCGGCGGACCGGCCGCATGGACGGCACGGACCGGGAACAAGAACCGCCGCCGGCCGGTGACACGAGCCGGGGTCAGGTTCCAGGTCGGGTGCCGTCCGTCCTTGCCGTCGGCATCGACATGCCGGTCACCGACGTCGTCACCGCCCGGTTGAACGGCAAGGTCACACTCGACCGGGACGCGGCCGCGCTGATGCGGCATCCGCCCAGGCCCGAACGCTGACCCCCTGACGCCCCGCGAGTCGGGCGGCCGGGGCCACGCACGGGGCGTTGCGGGTGAGGCGGCGGGGGACGGGGCCCATCCGTCCGGGGCAGCCGTGAGCTGCCGCAGCGCTCGGCCGGGCGCCGTCACCGCGCGACAGGGGAAGAGCAGCACCGCGCCCGGGCAACGGATCAACGTCCTGCCGGTGTCCCGGCAGGCAGATCCCCCGGAGGGCTCGAGCCCATCACAGGGCGCCGGAAGAGGCCTTGGGCTCGAAGACGCTCCGCGGGGCGCTGGGCTGGGCAGTGGACGTCTGGCGCAGTACCTGGGCCAGGTCGCGGTGGATCCGGTCGGCTTCGCCGCGGACCTGGACGGGGACGTCGCCGAGTTCGGCGACGAGGCGGTCGTAGACGGGGGTCTGCTGGAACACGGTGGGGCGGTTTCCCTTCAGCGGACGGTTGCCGGACGGGCGCAGCATACGGGCCAGGGCCACGCCCCGGTGGAGGCGGGCGTTCAGACCTGGGCGGCGGGGGTCGTGTCCTCGGTGGTCCGGTCGCCGTCGAAGAGCGCGGCGACCAGGCGGACACGGTCGTCGGGAAGCCGACCGGCGCGGTGTTCGGTGCGGGCCTTGGCGAGCCAGGCACAGACCTTGTCGGTGTCGCCGGCGACGCGGATGGTCTCGCGGGCTGTGGGGGCGCAGGCAGTCGGCGGCCGCGGTGAGGCGGGAGCACCGGGCGGCGTCGTGCTTGTCCCGGATCGTGCCGGGGGCGTCGGGTTCGGCGATCCGGGCGGCCTTCGCGGCGTCGCGCATGGTGGTGATGAAGGTGCCGAGCGTGTAGCCGGTGGGGACGGTGCGGTCGACGGGAATGGCAGGTGACCGTATCGGTGAGGTACGGGTCCGAAAGCGCCCTGAGCGTCGCCTTCGAAAGGGTCCTGGGAACGACTCCCGGCGACTACCGCAGGCATCCCACGATGACGTGAGCACCGACCGAGGCCACCCGCGACCGTCACCGGCCGGCCACCCGCGACCGTCACCGGCCGGCCACCCGCGACCGTCACCGGCCGGCCACCCGCGACCGTCACCGGCCGGCCGCCCGGCCTGGGATCACTGTGCCTGCTTGCACGGGCGTCGCCTTCTGCGCGCGCGGCTTCTTCGGCTCAGCCATGGCGGGGGACATCCCCGGCCGGCCGGTCCGCCCGGTCCGTTTAGGCTTCTGTCCGGGCCGGCCCTTCGGCCGGTCGGGGATCAGGGGGACGACAGTTCGATGAGCAGCGGCATCACCGGGGTGTTCCGGCCTCTCCAGGCGGATGACCCTTCCGCCGTGGCCGGCTACCGGCTCGTGGCCCGGCTCGGCGCGGGGGGCATGGGCCGGGTGTACCTGTCGCACACCCCGGGCGGCCGCCCGGTGGCGATCAAGGTGGTGCGGCCGGAGCTGGCCGACGATCCGGCCTTCCGGCGGCGGTTTCGCAGGGAGGTGGAGGCAGCCCGCCGGGTCAGGGGCGCCTACACCGCGGAACTCGTCGACGCCGACACCGACGGCGTACCCCCCTGGCTCGCCACGCTGTACGTGCCCGGCCCGTCCCTCACGGAGGCGGTCGCCCGGCGTGGCCCGTTGCCGGTGTCCGCCGTACTGTGGTTGATGGCCGGCGTGGCCGAGGCGCTTCAGGCGATCCACAGCGTGGGGGTCGTGCACCGGGACCTCAAGCCGTCCAACGTGCTGCTGGCCGCTGACGGGCCACGGGTGATCGACTTCGGTATCTCGGTCACCGCCGGCCTCTCCTCGCACACCGCCACCGGCTCCACCGTCGGCACGCCTCACTTCATGGCACCCGAGCAGGCGACCGCCGGTGAGGTCTCCCCGGCGACCGACGTCTTCGCACTGGCCCAGACGGCGGCCTTCGCGGCTCTGGGCGAACCGCTGTACGGGGACGGCATAGCGCCGGTCGTGCTGTACCGGATCGTGCACGAGGAACCCGACCTGTCCCGGCTGCCGGAGCCGTTGCGTCCGCTGTTCGCCCGATGCCTGGCGTCTGATCCGCGGGAGCGGGCCACGCCGGCGGAGGTCGTCCAGTGGTGCCGGGGGCAGCTGGGAGCGGACGCCGACTCGGGCACGGGACCAGCCGTCTGGAACGAGGTCACGGGACCCGAGGCGACCGTTCCGGGCCCGGCGCGCACTCCCGTGGCTCCGTCGACCGCGGCCGCGACGCTCTCGCTGAGACCCGCCCGGCGCCGGGCGCCCGGACGGCGAACCGCGCTGGTCACGGCCGTGACCGTGACGGCGGGCGCTCTGGTCTGGACGGGGCTGACGTGGTTCGGCGACGACCGGTCCGGCGCCGGCGAGCGGGCCGCGGGCACACCCACCTCGACGCCCGCACCGACGAGGTCCGCCCGGTCCGCGGCGTCGCCGTCAGGCACCTCGCCGGCCGTCGGCGGCTCCCCCCGGGCCTCGCAGCCCGCCCCGAACGCCTCCCTGGCGACGGGAGCCACCTCGTGGTCCCCCATGTGGCTGTACCGGACGAACTCCCTGAGCCTCAGCAAACCGATGCTCCGCTCCGATCGCGGGGGCGACATCCGCCTCGAGTGCGAGGACGACATCGACTGCGCGCTGCACAGCGATACCAGCCGGTTCGCGCAGCTGTTCAACGGAAAGGCCGCCTCCCCCGACGTCTGCCGTCACCTTCTCAGCGGCGCCACCGGCTCCGCATACCGCACCTGGCCGCTCGCGGCGGCCGACGCCGGCACCCAGCTCTGCGTCGGGAACGACTCGGGCGACGTCGCGGCGCTCACGATCCAGGTCAAGCAGACGGCCCTGCGAGAGGACGCCTTCCTGCAACTGGGCATGACCGTCTGGAGGAAGGCGGCCTGAGGCGTTCGGCAGCACGCCCGCACAGAGCCGTTCGGTACACGGACCGTTCCTGTTCAGTGTGCAGGAGTGAGTCCTGGGCCCGTTCCTGCCCGCTGCGGACGCCCCGAACGGTGGTGGGTGTCCTGGTCGTCCGCGTTCGCTCCGCGTCCGGTGGCACGGATCGGGTCCGTGGTCCGGGAAGGCGGGGGCGGGGTCCCTCACGCCCGGGGGCCTGCCGGCCGGCCTGGACGGTCCGATGCCCGCATCCATCGCTCCGGTGGGTGTGGGGCGGTGCCGTCCTCCCCCAGTGCCTTGAAAGAGCGTTTTGTCCCGGCAGGGTTGTTTGGTGTTGATTCGCGGGTCGATCCAGTACGGGGCCTTTGGGACAGACATGCCTGAAGCGAGGCGAGGGGTTCGTGTCGTCGTTCGACGACCCGTTTCGTTCCGTTCGCTCCTGTCTGATCCCAATGCGCCCCCGGCTGGCCTCGTTTGCGCCCTGGGGAGGCGGCCTGCTCGACGGTACTGCCGAAACATGACGCGATACCGCCCGTATCCCAGTGACCTGTCCGATGCCCGCTGGGTGTTGATCGGTCCCACGCTCACCGCCTGGCGGGCCGAGCGCAGGGGCAAGGGACTCGACATCGGCCGCCCGCCCGAGCACGACCTGCGTCGCATCA
>NZ_JBIWJA010000025.1:0-112619 GCF_044764905.1 Streptomyces sp. NPDC093586
GTTCCCGGGATACGGCCCGGGGTGTTTGGGGGTTAAGCGGGGGGGCCCCGCCGGGCCCCCCCCCGTTTGGGGGGGGGGGGGGGGGGGGCGCGCGGGCGGGGGCGCGGCCCCCCCCCCCCTCGCCGGGGTCGCCGACCCGGATGCGGGTGACGCCGGTGCGGTTGGTCTCGGGGCTCGCCCGGCGTACGTGGTCCGGGGTCAGACCGGCGAACGTGGTGAAGTGCTCGCGCACGGTGTCCTCGACCAGGCGGGCCTCCGCGCCGTCGCGGGCGAGGACGACGCCCTTCTCGTAGAAGAACTCCGCGGAGTCGTCCGGCCCCATCGCCAGCGGGACGTCGGGCATCGAGCGCTGGATCTGGTCGAACTGCTCGCGGAATCGCTGTGGTGCCATGCGGGGTCCTCCACTGGGCGGCTGGCGTGGCGAGGGCCGCCGGCGGTCGTTCGCGGTGTTCGCGGGTGTCGGCGGTCGTCAATCAGAGTCGGGGGGTGGCCGATTGATACAGACTCGAACCTGTGGGGCGTGGTTGCGGAGCACTACCATCCGTGGGGTGACAGCGGGAGACGACTCGGTTCTCGGACTGCTGCCGATGGTGTTCGCCGCCCCCAACGAGGCCGTGGAGCGGGCGGGAGAGGTGCTCGACGCCGCTCCGTCGCCGCTGCACGCCTCCGTCGCCCACCAGGTGATCGGCATCTGGCAGCGGGACTTCGGCGACACGCGGCGGGCACTGGCCCATCTGCGGCGCGCCCGCGAGCTCGCGGCCCGGGCGGACTCGGCCGAGCGGGAGGCGGACGTGCTGGCCACGCTCGGGGTGGCCCTCGTGCACGCCGGGCGCACCCGGGACGGCCTGGCGGCGTTCGAGCGGGGCGTGGCCCGCGGCACCGGGCACACCAGGGCGCGGGTGCTGTTCCGGCGGGCGTACGTGTGGTGGGTGCTGGGCCGGCACGGCGAGGCGCTGGAGGACGTGCGGCGGGCGATACCGGTGCTGCGGCAGGCGGACGACGTGATCTGGACGGCGCGGGCGCTGACGCTGCGGGCGACCGTGCACCTGGCGCTGGGCGCGGTGGAGCGGGCGGAGGCGGACTTCGCGGCGGCGGAGGCGCTGTGGGACACGACCGGCCAGGAGCACGACAAGGCCGACGCGGTGGAGAGCCGGGGGCTCGCGGCGTTCCGGTCGGGTGACGTGCCGGCGGCGCTGCGGCTGCTGGACGAGGCCGAGGAGCGGTACGCGAAGCTGGGCACACCGACGTTCATGCTGACCATCCGGCGCTGCGAGGTGCTGCTGGCGGCGGGGCTCGCGCGGGAGGCGCTGGCCGAGGCGGACGCGGCGATCGCCGCGCTGGACGGTATCGGCGGGCAGTCCACGCGCAAGGCCGAGCTGCTGCTGGTCGCCGCGCGGGCGGCACGGCTGGCGGACGACGCGCAGACCGCGATCGCGCGCGCGGCGCTCGCGGTCCGGCTGTTCGCCGCGCAGCGGCGCACCTGGTACGAGACGCACGCCCGGCTGGTGTTGATCGAGGCGCGGGTCGCGGCGGGGCGGGGGTCGGGCCGGCTGGTCGCGGACGCTGCGGCGGTGGCGGAACGGCTGGCCGCGTTCGGGGCGCCGGCCGCGCCGGAGGCGTCGCTGCTGGCGGGCCGGATCGCACTCGGCCTGGGCCGGACGGCCGACGCGGAACGGCACCTGGCCGTCGCCGCGCGCAGCCGCCGCGGCGGGCCGCCGCTGGCGCGGATGACGGGCTGGGCGGCACAGGCGCTGCGGGCCCGGGCGGCGGGGTCGACGCGGGGCGTGCTCGAGGCCTGCCGGCGGGGGCTGGACGTCCTGGACGACCACCGGATGACGCTGGGCGCCTCGGAGCTGCGGGCGCGGGCCACCGCGCAGGGCGCGGAGCTGGCGGCGATGGCGCAGTGGGCGAGCCTGGCCTCGGGCGGGCCGCGGCGGCTGCTGGTGTGGAGCGAGCGGTGGCGGGCGACCGTGCTGTCGGCGCCGCCCACCCGGCCTCCGGCCGACCCGGCGCTGCTGAGCGGCATGACGGCGTTCCGGGAGATCGCCGCCCGCGCGGAGGAGGCCCGGCTGGACGGCGGCCGGCCCGTCCCCGCCCTGGAGCGCGAACAGCGGCGCCTGGAACGGGAGATCCGCTCCCGCACCCTGCACATGCGGGGCGAGGCGTCCGGGGACGGGCACCGGTTCGACGTCGGCCGGCTGCTGCGGCGGCTCGGTGACGGCGTACGACTGGTGGAACTGGCCGTGCTCGACGGGCGGGTGCACGTGCTGCTGTGCGGTCAGGGGCGGGTACGGCGGTTCGAGGCGGGGCTGCTGGCCCGGGCGGAGCGGGAGGCCGAGCACGTGCAGGCGGGGCTGCGGCGGCTGGCCCATCCGGGCGCGGAGGCGCGGCTGCCGGTGGTGGAGGCCGCGGGGATGCGCCTGCAGGAGCTGCTGCTCGGCCCGGCGGCGGCGCATCTGGGCACCGGCCCGGTCGTGATCGTCCCGCCGGCGCGGCTGCACCGGGTGCCGTGGGCGCTGCTGCCCGCGCTGCGGGAGCGGGTGCTGAGCGTGTCGCCGTCGGCGAGCAGCTGGCTGCGCGCCCACGAGACGGCGCCGCCGCCCGGCGGCCGGCGGGTGCTGGTGCGCGGCCCGGGGCTGGCGACGGGCGGCGCCGAGGTCACGGAACTCGCCGGCCGGGGCGTGGGCCCGGTGCTCGGTGGCCGGTACGTTCCTGACGAGCGCGGGGGGCGTGGGGCGCGGGCCGTTCGGAACGGGTCCGTGGGCGCGACGGCGGGCGAGGGGGCGCAGGCGTTGCCGCCGCACGCCGGGCCGGGCGACGTGCGGGAAAGCGGGCGAGGGGCGCCCGTCGGGCATCCGCGCGGGGCTCCGGTCGTGCTGGAGGGGGACGAGGCGCGGGTGCCGCGGGTGCTGCGGGAGCTGGACGGGGCCGCGCTGGCGCACATCGCCGCGCACGGCACGTTCCGTGCGGACAGTCCGCTGTTCTCGTCGCTGCGGATGGCCGACGGTCCGCTCATCGTGCACGACCTGGAACGTCTGGACCGCAGCCCGTACCGGATCATCCTGTCCTGCTGCGACACCGCCCGGTTCGCGTCCGTCGGCGCGGACGAGCTGCTCGGGCTGGTCACCGCGCTGCTGCCGCTGGGCACGGCCGGGGTGGTGGCGTGCAGCGCGCCGGTCAACGACGCCGCGGTGGTGCCGCTGATGCTCGCGCTGCACAAGGGTCTGGACGCCGGACTGTCCCTGGCGGAGTCGCTGCGCGACGCGCGGGCCGCGCTGCCGGGCGACGCGGTGCACCGGGCCACCGGGTGGGCGTTCTCGGCGTTCGGGGCTGCCTGACGGTGCATCAGGCGACCGGGCGGGGCTCGACGTCCAGGGCCTTGTGCCGCACCGTCAGGCGGGCTGTGCCGTCGGCGGGCCGACCAGCCGGGGCAGGGCGCCGCGGCCGCCGGCGCCGCAGGGGTGGTCGCCGACGGTGCGGACGGAGAGGGTGAGTCTCTCGGCGATCCGACGGGTGCCCCGCCCCCCGCGGCGACGGGCGGGGTGATCTGCCGTCGGCGGGCGGTGGATTCGCCGAGCGCCGGGCCGGACGGCGTGCGACGTCCCCGGCCCGTGCCGTGTCCGCCGCGCGGTGACGGCGGACACGGCCGCTACCGCCGCGGCGGCGTGACGGCGGGGAACGTCACGACGCCGCCCGTTCGCCGGCGCGCACCGCGTCGGGGTGGGCGAGGCCGAGGTGGTCGCGCAGGGTGGTGCCCTCGTAGTCGGCGCGGAAGACGCCCTGTTCCTGGAGCAGCGGGACGACCTCGTCCGCGAACTCGTCGAGGCCGGCCGGGGTGATGTGCGGGACGAGGATGAACCCGTCGGCGGCGTCGGCCTGCACGAACTCGTTGATGGTGCGGGCCACGGTGGCCGGGGAGCCGACGAAGGTCTGGCGGTTGCCGGTGTGGATGACGAGGTCGCGGATGGACCACTTGTTGGCCTCGGCGAGCGCGCGCCATTCGCGGGCGGTGGCCAGCGGGTCCCGGTACATCCGCACCTGGGCCCGGCCGCGCGCGATGTGGTCCTCGCCGACGTCCGGGTCGACGTCGGGCAGCGGGCCCTCGGGGTCGTAGCCGGACAGGTCCCGGTTCCAGACGAACTCCAGGTGCTTGAGTGCGGTGGCCCCGCTGACCTGCTGCCGGCGGACCTCGCGGGCCCGTTCCTCGGCCTCCGCGTCGGTGTCGCCGAGGACGAAGGTGGCGGCGGGCAGGATGAGCAGGTCCTCGGGGCGGCGGCCGTACTTGGCGAGACGGCTCTTGACGTCCCGGTGGAAGGCCCGGCCCTCGTCGAGGGTGGCGTACCGGCTGAAGATGGCGTCCGCGTCGGCGGCGGCGAACTCGCGGCCCTCCTCGGAGTCCCCGGCCTGGAAGATCACCGGGCGGCCCTGCGGGGAGCGCGGGACGTTGAAGCGGCCGTGGATGTCGAAGTGCTGTCCCCGGTGGACGAAGGCGCCGGCCTTGGCATCGCTCAGGAAGGTGCCGGTGGCCGGGTCGGCGACGATCTCGTCCCCGCGCCAGGAGTCGAAGAGTTCGTTCGCCGTGGCCAGGAACTCGCGGGCGCGGGAGTAGCGCTCCTCCTGCGGCAGGAAGCCGCCGCGGCGGAAGTTCTCGCCGGTGAACGCGTCCCAGGAGGTGACGACGTTCCATGCGGAGCGCCCGTCGGAGAGGTGGTCCAGGCTCGCGAACTGACGGGCCACCTCGTAGGGCTCGTTGAAGGTGGAGTTGATGGTGCCGGTCAGGCCGAGGCGGTCGGTGACGGCGGCGAGCGCGGCGAGGACCGTGAAGGTGTCGGGGCGGCCGACGACGTCCAGGTCGTAGATCTGCCCGCCCTGTTCGCGCAGGCGCAGGCCCTCGGCGAGGAACAGGAAGTCGAACTTGGCCCGTTCGGCGGTCCGCGCGAAGTGCGCGAAGGAGCTGAACTCGATGTGGCTGCCGGCTCGCGGGTCGCTCCACACGGTGGTGTTGTTGACGCCGGGGAAGTGCGCGGCCAGGTGGATCTGCTTCAGCGGCTTGGTCATGGCGGGTGTCCTGTCGGTTCAGGCGGTCGCGGTGGCGGCGTAGCGGTTGGCGGGGCGGGCGAGGCCGAGCAGTCCGCGCAGGGTGTCCGCCTCGTAGGCGTCGCGGAAGAGTCCGCGGCGCCGCAGTTCGGGGACCAGCCGGCGGGTGATCGCCGGCAGGTCGTGGCCGAGGACGGCGGGGCGCAGGCGGAAGCCGGTCAGTCCGGCGGTCGCGAACTCCTCCAGCAGGTCGGCGAGTTGTACGGGAGTGCCGGTGAAGACGCGGGCGTCGCTCGGGTACGGCGCTCCGGCGAGCTCGTCCAGGCGGTCCTTGCGGGCGGCGGCCTCGGCGGGGCCGTCGTCCAGGAAGACCACCAGGTCGGCGAAGACGTGCAGCGGTTCGGCGGCGCGCCCGGCCGCTTCCTGCTCGGCGCGGATCTCGGCGACGATCGCCCGCGCCTGGCCGGTGTCGTGCGGGGTGACGTAGCCGATGTCGGCCTGCCGGGCGACGAGCCGGTACGGCACGGTCCAGTGGGCGAGGGCGGTGACCAGGGGCTGGCCCTGCGGGGGCCGGGGGGTGATGGAGGGGCCCTTGACGCTGAAGTGCGGGCCCCGGAAGTCGATGTAGTGCAGTTTGTCCCGGTCGACGAAGCGGCCGGTGGCCGCGTCCCGGATCTCCGCGTCGTCCTCCCAGCTGTCCCAGAGCCGGCGGATCACCTCGACGTGGTCGGCGGCCTCGTCGAACAGCCCGGTCACCAGCTCGCGCGCGGCCGGGCTCTCGTAGCCGTCGATGCGCGGGGCGGTGCGGCGGCCGAAGTGGGCGGCCTCGTCGGGGCGTGCGGAGATCTGCACGCGCAGACCGGCGCGGCCGGTGCTGACGTAGTCGAGCGTGGCGATCGCCTTGGAGATGTGGAACGGCTCGGTGTGGGTGGCGACCACGGTCGGCACCAGCCCGATGTGCCGGGTCAGGGGCGCGACGCGGGAGGCGATCAGGACGGCGTCGAGCCGGCCGCGGACCTGGTCGGTGCGCTCGTCCGGGCCGAGGAGGTGGGAGGACTGCGGGCCGAGACCGTCCTCGATGGTCACGAAGTCGAGCAGGCCGCGCTCGGCCTCGGCGACGAGGCCGGCCCAGTAGGCCGCGGTGAACAGTTCCGCGGGGCGGGCCACCGGCTCGCGCCAGGAGGCGGGGTGCCAGCCGGTGCCGTCCAGGGCGACGGCGAGGTGCAGGGGGGTGGGAGGAGTGGTGGACACGGGTGTGCCTTCCTGGTCGTCGTAGGGGAACGCCGGACTTCGCCGGGCGGGCGGGGTGGCCGTGTTCTCCCCGCCCGTCACCACGCCCTGGGCGCGGCGGCCGTGGCGGGTGTGATCACGTCGCGGAACGCGGTGTGGCGGCGCAGGGTGAAGCCGAGGGACTCGTACAGCCCGATGGCCCGGGTGTTGCTCGCGGCGGCGTGCAGGAACGGGGTGTCGCCGCGTTCACGGATGCCGGCGGCGACGGCGCGGACCAGGCGGGTGGCGAGGCCCCGGCCGCGGTGGTCCGGGTCGGTGCACACGGCGCTGATCTCGGTCCAGCCGGGCAGCTTGAGGCGTTCGCCGGCCAGGGCGATCAGCCGGCCCCGGTGCCGGATGCCGAGGTAGGTGCCGAGGAGCACGGTGCGGGGCAGGAACGGGCCGGGCCTGGTGCGGGCGACCAGGTCGAGGATCTCGAGGGCGTCGGCGGGTCCGAGCCGTACGGCCTCGGGGTCGGGTTCGGCGTGCAGGGCGGTGTCGACGAGCTGGACGCCGGGCACGCCGTCGGAGGCCCGCCAGCCCTCGGGGACGGCGGGCGCGCCGGGCACCGCGACCGCCGCGCCGGGGCCGACGAGGCGGTGCAGGTCGGCCCAGGCGACCGGGTCGGCGGGGTCCTCCAGGGCGGCGAAGACGGCCACGTCCGACGGGTAGCGGGCGGCCTTGCCGAGGCGTTCGGCGAAGGAGGCGTGCGGGCCGGTCAGGGCGGCCCAGACGGCGTTGTCGAGGGGGTGCGGTGCGGGGGCGGCCGGGGCCGCGTCGACGCGGAGGCCGGTCGGCTGGGTCACGGGTGCGGGTTCCTTTCCTGCGGACGAAACCGACTGCGGGAGCGAGGGGATGACGTGGCGTCAGGAGTTGTCGAGCGGGAGCCCGGGCGGATTGACCTGGGAGGACTCGACGGCCTCGCTGGAGAGGTTCCAGGCGGCCAGCCACTTCGCGTACTGGCCGTTCTCGATCAGGTGGTCGATGGCGTCCGCGATCGGCTGGGCGAGGCCGTTGTCCTTCTTGGTGGTGGCCGCGATCAGCCCCTGGAGGGAGGCGCCGGCTCCCGAGTACGTGCCCGCGCTGCGCGTGGCGTTGGGGGACTTCGCCGTCTGGGTGATGTGGTAGGCGACGCCCGGGTTGGCCGCGAGGTAGGCGTCGATCTTCCCGCCGGTCAGCGCCAGGTAGGTGCTGCTCTTGCCGGCGTAGTGCTTGACGGTGAGCCGCTTGCCCTCCTGCTGCAGCTTCGCCTGCCACTCCAGGAGGATCTTCTCCTGGTTGGTGCCGTTGTCGACGGCGACGGTCCTGCCCGCGAGGTTGCGGTAGTCGCCGTCGAAGTTCCAGGTGCTGTTCTTCGGCACCTCGAAGCCGACGTCGTCCTTGCGGTAGGAGGCGAAGTCGTACTTGCGCTTGCGTTCCTCGGTGTCGGTGATGTTGGCGAAGGCGACGTCGGTGCGGCCGCTGTCGATGCCGACGAACATGTTCTCCCAGGTGGAGTTCTTCAGTTCGGGCTCCAGTCCGAGCACGGCGGCGACCAGTCGGGCCAGGTCGGGTTCGGCGCCGGTGACGGTCTTCTGGTCGTCGCCGACGTACGCCAGCGGCGGGAAGCCGTCGGGCAGGGCGCCGACGCCGATGACGAGTTTTCCGCTCCTGCGGACCGACTCGGGGACGCGGGAGCTGATCGACTTCACTTCCGCGACCTTCAGCGTGGTCTCCTTCGCGGCGCCGTTGGAGAGCCGACCCACCGTCACCGTGCCCTTGGCGTCGGTCGTGGTGGCTGCTTCGCTGTCTCCGGCGCAGGCGGCGAGCCCGGTGGCGAGGGCGGTCGCGGCGGTCGCCGCCGTGATACCGCGGAACAGACCGCGTCGGGAAAGGTGGTGGGGCATGGCTGTCCTTGTCGCTGGGAGGGAATCGCCGGGAGGGAGAGGGGTGCGTGGAGCGGTGCGGGTCAGAGGACCTTGGCGAGGAAGTCCCGGGTGCGTTCGTGCCGCGGGCGGTCCAGGACCTCGGAGGGCGGGCCCTGCTCGACGATCCGGCCGCCGTCCATGAAGACGACGCGGTCGGCGACCTCGCGGGCGAAGCCGATCTCGTGGGTGACGATGACGAGGGTGGTGCCGCTGGTCGCCAGGTCCTTGATGACGGCGAGGACCTCGCCGACCAGTTCGGGGTCGAGGGCCGAGGTCGGCTCGTCGAAGAGGATGATGCCGGGCCGCAGGGCGAGGGCGCGGGCGATGGCGACGCGCTGCTGCTGGCCGCCCGACAGCTGCCGGGGGTAGGCGCCGGTGCGGTCGCCGAGGCCGACGCGGGTGAGCAGGTCGCGGGCCAACTGCCGGGCCTCGTCGCGGGGGAGCTTGCCGGTGGCGACGGGCGCGGAGGCGACGTTGTCGAGGACGGTCAGGTGCGGGAAGAGGTTGAAGTTCTGGAAGACGAAGCCGATCCGGCCGCGCTGGCGCAGGATGGCCCGCTCGCCGAGTTCCCTCAGCCGGGTGCCGTGGCGCCGTACGCCGATCGGTTCGCCGCCGACGCTGACGTGGCCGAGGTCGGGTTTCTCCAGGTGGTTGACGACCCGCAGCAGGGTCGACTTGCCGGAGCCGGACGGGCCGAGGACGACGGTGACCTCACCGGGCCGTACCGTCAGGTCGATGCCGTCGAGCACGTGGTGGGTCCCGTACCACTTGTGGACACCGTGCACCTCGAGGGCGGCCGGGGTGATGTCGGTGGCGGTGGTCATACGGCGGCCTCCCGGCGCAGCCGGGCCCGGACCTCGGCCAGGCCGGCGCGCGCCTTCTGCAGGGGCGTCGGCGGCAGGGTGCGGGTCGCGCCCCGGGCGAAGTACCGCTCGACGTAGAACTGGACGACGGACACGGCACTGGTGAGGACGAGGTACCAGACGGTGGCGACCAGCAGCAGCGGCACGATGTCACCGGGGTAGGTGCTGCCCATGGTCTGCACCGAGCCGAACAGGTCGAGCAGGGACACGTAGAACACCAGGGACGTGCCCTTGATCAGGCCGATGAGCTGGTTGACGTAGTTCGGGGTGATGGACCGCAGGGCCTGCGGCAGGACGATCCGGCGGAACTGGTAGCCCTTGGGCAGGCCGAGGGCGGCGGCCGCCTCGTGCTGGCCCTGGTCGACGGAGAGGATGCCGCCGCGGACCACCTCGGAGGCGTACGCCGCCTCGTTGAGGCTGAGGCCGACGACGGCGACGGCCAGGTCGGTGGCGAGCCGCGACTCGTCGAAGGTCACGAAGGCCGGTCCGAAGGGGACGCCCAGGCTCAACGTCCGGTACAGGGCCGAGAAGTTGTAGAGGAAGATCAGGACGACGATCAGCGGGACGGACCGGAACAGCCAGGTGTAGGTCCAGCTCGCGGCGCGCAGGACCGGGCTGCCGGAGAGCCGGGCGAGGGCGAGCAGGACGCCGCCCAGCAGGCCGAGCACGGCGCTGAGCGCGGCCACTTCGAGGGTGACGAGGAGACCGTCGAGGATCGTGGGCCGCAGGAACCAGTAACGGAAGCGGTCCCACTGGTAGAAGGGGTTGGTGACCAGGCCGTGGACGATCTGGGCGCCGACGACCAGGACGGCGGCGGTGGCGATCCAGCGTCCCGGCCGGCGCAGCGGCAGTACCCGCTGGGTGGTGGGCGGCCGGGGGCTGTCGGTGGTGGCCGGTGCCTCGGCGAGGGACACGGCGGCACCCGGGGGTTCGCTCATGGGAGGACTCCGGTGGATTCGGACACCCCGGGGTCGTGCGGACGGCGGTGGGCCGCTACGGCGCTACGGCGCGGCGGGAGCCGCTCCGCGGCGCGGGGCGGCGCACGGGGCAGGGCACGGGACCGGGGCGGGACGGACAACGGCACACCGCACGGGCGGTGTTCGTCGTGGCCGGGCGGCCGCTGCGAGGGGTGAGGTCCGGGAAGGAGGTCAGCCCTGGCGGCGGCCGCGGCCGCGGTCGGTACACAGTGCGCTGCTGACGCGGAGCAGATCGACGGTCCGGTCGGCGACGAGCGGGCTCGGGTACGGGCGTACGGTGCCCTGGGGGCGGCGGTCCGCCGTCCTGGGAGCTGCGTACATGTCCGTCACCGTCACTGTTCCGGCCCCGTGGGCCTCGCGCTTACCGAAGTGTCGTCCGGTCCGGTCGTCACCTGGGGCACCCCACCGCGGAGCGAGGGTTGCCGGTCAGCCAGCCAGGGCTTGTCGCTGACGCTCATGACCGTTCTTGGTCCGTAAGTAAGGCAGTTGACCGTGCTCGTGTCAACGCCGTCCCGTCAGTCGGGACGGTCCCCGCGGTGGCGCGCGAAGGCCGGGTGGGCGCTCAGGCGCCGTACGTGGGACCACAGGGCGGGGTGGTCGTCCGTGCGGTGCGCGGCGGTGCCGGGCCGGGTGAGGGCCACCCACACCTCGACGTCGGCCGCGGTGAGCCGCTCCCCCAGGACGTACGGGTGGGCGGTCAGCCGTTCCTCCAGCAGGTCCCGCACCGCCGGGTCGGCCGCCCGGACGCAGAGCTGTTCGACGGCCTCGATCGCGGCGTCCTCGCCGCACGGGTACAGCTCGGGGCCGGCGGAGGCGAAGTGCCGGGCGAGGTCGCGCATGATGTCGGGCGCGTGCGTGCTCACGATCCGGCCCGACCAGTCGTCGCTGAGCACCGGCGCGACGGCCGGGCCCCGGTAGTGGTGGGCGCTCGCCTCGTACAGCGGACGCAGCGCGGGGTGACCGCCGTCGGCACAGCCGGAGCCGGGGTCGAGGACGGTCACCGGGCACACCTCGTCGAGCCCGAGGAGGCTGTGCACGACGGCGATGCGCAGACAGTCGTCGTGGCCGGGCGACAGGTGGAGCCGGTAGCGGCGCGGCACGGCGTAGTGGCCGCTGCGGGGGTCGCGGCCGATCCGTCCCCGGAAGGCGGGGGCGGGTGCGAGCGGGATGACGGACATGGTTCTCCTCGGGTGCGGGCGCGTGGGGACACGCGTGGCGGAAGCGGCGGCGGGCGGGCCGCGGGCGGGCACAGCGCGCGGCTCGGCTCAGCTCGGCGAGCCGACGGCGCTGCAGACGCGGAGGAGGTCGATGTGACGGCGGGAGGTGAGCAGGGGGGACGGTCCCGGCGGGCAGCTCACGTCGGCGGCGACCGGCTGGACACTCCCCATGTTTCCCTACCTGTTCACTAGGATTACCTGGGAAGTGTCGACCGGTGTCCCGGGGGCGTCAAGGGGGCGTCCACGCTGTGGTCAGGCCACCCGGGAACGGCGGTCGTCCAGGGCCCGGGAGCGAGGCCCGTCCCGGCGGCCAGCGGTGCGGCGGTGCGGCGGTCAGCCTGGTGCGCACGAGCGTGGAGGCGTACAGGGCACCGATGCGCTCCGCCGCCAGGGCCCGCGGCAGCGCGGCGGCCTGCCCCTGGCCCAGCGGTGTCAGCCCGGGGCCCGGCGCCGCGGTGTCCAGCAGGTGCTTGAGGTTGGACGGGGTCCGGCCGTGGCGCACGAGCAGCAGACGCATACGGACGGTCACCTCCACGGGTCGGAACACGTCCTTCCACTGCGTCACCGCCCTCGCGCGCCCCGGTCCGCGGGGACGGACCCGGCCCCGGCACGGCGGGCGCCCGCGGCGCACGGCGCGCGCCGGGGCCTCAGGCTGTGCGGCGCAAGGGCTGCGTGCTGCACCGGAAGGCGCCGCCGAGCGACCGGCTGACGGAGAAGTCGACGTACTCGACCGTCACGCCCCGGCGCTCCAACTGCTCACCGATCCGGCCGAACTCGGGGTCGGTGACGTACACGTCCGGCCCGAGCGGCAGCCCGTTCGTCGCGAGCCGGCCGGCGTCCGCCAGTGACACGTCCACGCGGTCCCACCCGTGCAACACCTCGGGGACGCCGTCGGGGAACGCTTCCTCGCACACCACCATCAGCCCGTCGCGCACCAGGCCGAGGGCGCAGTCGAGATGGAGGATCGTCTCGTGGAGACGGACCTGTTCCACGGTGCAGCCGTGCGGCGCGAGGTATTTGCGCAGCCAGTCCGCGCCGAGGGTGTTGGACGCCAGCCCGGAGGCACCGACGAAGACGTGCCGTCCGAGGACGAGGACGTCGCCGCCCTCGAGGAAGGGTCCCGGCCCCAGGGACGGGTCGTCCGGTGCCGCGACCTCCGGCGCGGGCACGGCGACGTAGCTCCCGTTCGCGGGGTAGACGTGCTCGCGGAACACCTCGCGCATCGGCAGGACCTCACCGCGGCGGTGCCGGAACCGCATCGAGCCCTCGATCACATGCTCACCGACGGTGAAGAAGGGGTCGCGGGCGAAGAAGTTGGCGTACCCCCGGTTCCCGGCCGCGGACTTCTCGGCGCGGGTCAGCGGCCGTGGGCGCAGGATCCGGACGCCGTGCCGGCGCAGAACCGCGGCGAACGCCTCGCGTTCGGCCTCCCACGCGGCCTGTCGCCGGGGGTCCGCCTCACGCAGGTCGCCCGTGAACTCCACGGTGCCGTGGGGGAGGAAGCGCATGTCGGGGTCCTCGCGCGCGGACGCCGGGATGCACACCTCGCTCCGCGCGAGCACCACGGTACGCAGCGGAGCGAACTCGCTCTCCACCCGGATCTCACCCATGCACCCCAACTCCCCTGGTGCGTACGCGTTTCACCGCCGGACACCGCCTGCAACCCCGGTTCCCGAACGGCCCGTCACTCCGGCCGGGGACGTCGGGCACGCACCGTGGCGCCGGCCGGTCGCTCCCCCTGCGCGGGCAGGCGCGCCGACGGGTCCTCGTCAGGCCGGAGGGGGGCCTCGCGGTTCCGGCCGCGCGGTGGGCGGGACGACGCGGCGCGGTCGTGTGCCCGAGCCCGTTCTCGTAGTGTGCCCGGGGGGAGTCCGAGGTGCATCTCGGCCGTCTCGATCACCAGGTCGCCGAGGTCCGGGGCGGCCTGGAGAATTTCGTCGCCGGGGGCGGCGTTGGCGTAGGTGCCCACGCCGTCGACGGCGATCAGGATGTGCAGCGCCGCCCTGAGCGCGCCCCCGGTGGTGCCGAGGCCGGCTTCCTCGATCAGCGCGACGAGCTCCCCTCGCGTCCCCGTCTCCTGCGCCTCGACGGCCTGCGTCAGCGACGGCTTGAAGCGGCTGAGGTGGCGGGCGTTGAGCCACAGCCGGCTCAGATCGGCGTACTCGCCGTTGGTGAGCCGTTCGAGGAACAGGGCGATCCGGTCGACCGGCGGCAGTCCGTCCTCCTCCCGCGGCAGCAGGGAGTCGCGTTCCCGGGTCGCGGCGTGGGCGAAGGCTTCGGCCACCAGGTCGTCGGAGGCGGGGAAGTAGTGGCCGATCAGACTCGGCCGCACCCCCAGTTCGTCCGCGACGCGGCGCAGGGTGACCAGTTCCAGACCCTGGGCGAGGGCGATGCGTGCCGCGGTGCGCACGATCTCCGCGCGGCGCTCCTCCGGTGACTTCCTGATCCGCCTCGGCTGCCGCTGGGGGGTTGACGTCATACGGATCACCCTATTGGATTGGCGCCCAACAGTTATAGGACAGTCGCCCAATAAGCGGGGCCGGCGTCACCCGAGAGGCCAGGATGACCACACACCCCTCAGAACGTGCCGGTCAGCCGGAGACCCGGGGCATCGATCTGGTCTCCGACGAGGAACGCGTCGGACGCCCCCGCCAGCTCTTCGCCGTCTGGGCGGCCCCCAACGTCAGCTATCTGTGTCTTCCGGTGGGCGCCTCGCTGATCCTGATGGGGCTCTCCCTGCCCCAGGCCATCGGGGTGATCCTGGTCGGGAACCTGCTGTGGGTCTGTACCGGCGTCGTCGCCGCGGCCGGCCCCGCGGCCGGAACCAGCGGTTCCGTGATCTCCCGGGCGTTCTTCGGGATCATCGGCAACAAGCCGGTCCTGATCGTCACCAGCTGGCTGCTCGCCCCCGCCTTCCTCGCCCTGAACTGGTCCGCCGCCTCGGTCGCCGGAATCGGCCTGGCCGGGCAGTGGGGGCTGCCCGACTCCCCGGCCCTGGACGCCGTGATGATCTGCCTGATCGCGGGCGTCACCGTGCTCGTCGCGATCTACGGCTACGCGACGATCGTCCGCCTCTACACCGCGCTGAGCGTCCTGCTCACCGTCGTGTTCGTCGTGGTGTCCGGGTACGTGATCAACGCGGTGGACTGGTCGTACGCCCCCGCCGACCCGCTGCACGGCGCCGCCCTGGCATCCGCGTTCGGCACCGGCTTCGCGCTCATCGGGTCGACCGCGCTCTCCTACACCAACAGCCCGGACCTGGCCCGCTACCTGCCGCGTTCCAGCTCGATCACCTCCATCGCGGGCTGGACGGCCCTCGGCGCCTACCTGCCGAGCGCCGTCTTCACCTCGGTGGGCGCGCTGGCGGCCACCAGCCTCGACATGGCCGACCCGCAGGCGGCCCTGGAGACGCTGCTGCCGGGCTGGTTCGTGCCCGTCTTCGTGGTGGCCGTCATCGTCAACACGATCGCCAACACCGGGATGACGGCCTACAGCGCCAGCCTCTCCGTCCAGTCGGTGTGGGCGCGGGTCGCCCGCATCCCCGCGGTCCTCGTGATCGGCGCCGTCGGCACCGCGATGACGCTCTACGCGCTCCTCGTCTTCGACTTCCTGGACAGCGTCAACACGATGCTCCAGCTGGTCGTCGTGATCACCGGCCCGCTGATGGCGGTGGCCGTCACCGACATGGCGCTGCGCCGCAACCGCTACGACGGCGCACGGCTGCTGGGCGAGGAGCGCGGCGGCCCGTTCTGGTACCGCGGCGGCGTCCACTGGCCGGGGCTGCTCGCCCTGCTCGCCGGCGGCCTCGTGTCGCTGATGTGGGTGAGCACCACCTTCTTCACCGGCCCGCTCGCGACCATGCTGGGCGGTGTCGACCTGGCGATCCCGGCCGGTATGGGCGTCGCCGCCCTCACCTACTGGGCCACCGCCCGCGCCCTGCGGACCATCGTCACCGACAGCCCCGAATCCCTCCTCCCGAAGGACACGATCCTGTGTACGCCGACGTCATCGTGACGGCCGCCCGCATCGAAACCCTCGAAACCCCGGACCACCCCGTCGAGCGGACCGGGCGGCCCGCCGACGCCCTCGCCGTCACCGGCGGCCGGATCACCGCCGTCGGCCCCGCCGAGGAGATCGCCGCACTGCGCGGCCCGGCCACCGCGGTCCACGACTTCCCCGGCGCCACCGTCCTGCCCGGCCTCGTCGACGTGCACGCGCACCCGGTGTGGGGCTCCATCGAGATCGGCCAGGGTGTGGACCTGTCCGGGGCCGGCACCCTGGAGGAGGTCCTCGTCCGCGTCGGCGAGGCCGAGCGGGACGCCCCGGACGGCGCCTGGATCACCGGGTACGACCTCGACGTCAACGTCTTCACCGCCCTGGGCGGCGAGCCCCACGGCGCCGTGCTCGGCGAGCGCTTCCCCGGCCGTCCCGTCTCCTTGATGACCCAGGACGCCCACGCGCTGGTCATCAGCCCCGAGGCGGTGGAACGCGCGGGCCTGACCGGCGAGGAGACCTTCACCGACGCCTCCTGCGTCGTCACCGGATCCGACGGCCGGCCGACCGGCTACGTCCTCGAACTCCAGGCCATGGACCTGGTCTTCGCCCACTACCCCGACGTCCCCGTCGCCACGGCCGCCGAGTACGTCCGTGAGCAACTGGAGATCCTCGCCCGCGGCGGCCTCACCGGCCTGCACGCCCTGGACTTCACCGACCCCTCCCACGACGTCTACCGGCACATCGAGGCCCACGGCGACCTCCCCCTGCGCATCCGCTGCTCGCCGCTCGTCCCCGCCGACTCCACCCCCGACGTGTGGCAGCGGATCGCCGACCAGCAGCGGCTGGCCGGACGCCGCTGGCACGTCGAGGGCGCCAAGTTCATGCTGGACGGCACCGCCGACAACGGCACCGCCTGGTTCGACCGTCCCGACTGCCACGGTGAGAACCACGCCCCCCTGTGGCGCGACCTGGACGCCTATCGCGCCGCCGTCCGTTTCTTCACCGAGCGCGGGATCCCCACCGCCACCCACGCCATCGGCGACCAGGCCGTACGCCACGCCCTCGACGTCATCGAGGAAGCGGGCCCGGCGGGCCGCGCCCCGCACCGCGTCGAACACCTCGAGTCCCTCCCCGACGACCTGCTCGACCGGTTCGCCGAGCTCGGCGTCGTCGCCAGCCTCCAGCCCGTGCACGGCACCCGGCACACCCGTGCCGACGGCACCGACAACTGGTCCCGCCGGATCGGTCCGGAGCGCGCCGCACGCGGCTGGCGCACCCGCGACCTGCTCGACCACCACGCGGTCGTCGCCCTCGGCTCCGACTGGCCGATCGGCCCCGGCGACCCGCGCACCGGCCTCGCCGAGTGCCAGCTGCGCCGCCCCGTGGAGGAACCGGACACCGCGCCCGTCCAGCCCGCGCAAGCGATCACCGCCCGCGAGGCGTACCTCGGCATGACCCGGGCCGCCGCGCGCGCCGCGGGCGCCGAGCACGAACTCGGCCGGATCGCCCCGGGCTTCCTCGCCGACCTGACCGTCCTCGCCGACAACCCGCTCGACCTCACTCCCCAGGAGCAGGTCCGCAACCCCGTCCTCGCCACCGTCGTCGGCGGCGACGTACGCCGCCATCCCCGCACCGCCTCCTGACGTACGCCCCATTTCCCGCACCGCCCCTGAGGAACCCCGAGTGACCACCATCCCCCGCCCCGACCAGCGCCTCCACCTCACCGTGTCCGCCGGCGACCCGTACGAGCGCGGCACCGCCCGCGGCGAACAGCTGCGCACCGGCATCCCCGCCGCGCTCGACGTCTACGCCCGTCTCTTCGCCCTCGGCGGCATCACCCTGGACGACGCCCGCGCCGACGGCGAACGCGCCCTCGACGCCATCGGCGACTTCCGCCCCGCCGCCCGCGCCGAGATCGCCGGCATCGCCCACGGCGCCGGCGTCGAGGAGTGGCAGGTCGGCGCCCTCAACGCCCGCACCGAGATCCTGGCCCGTTCCACCGCCGTACCGCCCGGGGAGTGCACCACGATCGTCCACGCCGGCGTCGGGGTCCAGACCTGGGACTGGCACGTCGAACTGTCCGAGCACTGGCACACCCTGACGTCCCGGGGCGCCCGCCACACCGTCGTCGGTCTCACCGAGCACGGCATCCTCGGCAAGATGGGCCTGAACAGCGCGGGCCTCGCCCTGCACTTCAACATCCTCGGCCACCTGCGCGACACCGTCGGCGGCGTCCCCATGCACGTGCTGGCCGCCCTCGTCCTCGCCGAGGCGGGCAGCGTCGCCGAGGCCGTCGACCTCGTACGCTCCGCCCCGCTCGCCTCCTCCGGTTCCTTCGCCCTCTTCGACGCGGCGGGGGACGCCGCCCTCCTCGACATGAGCCCGGTGGGCGTCCACGAGATCCGTCCGGACGAACGTGGCGTCCTGCTGCGCACCAACCACTTCCTCACGCCCGCCCTCACCGCCGACGAGAAGTCCTGGCTCTACCAGCCCGACTCGACCGAACGCCGCGACCTCGTCGCCTCCCGCCTGGGCCGGGCTTCCGAACTCCCCACCGACACCGACTCGTTGGCCGCCCTGCTCGTCACCGGCGCGGACGAACCCCCGGTCACCTGCCTCCCCGATCCCGGCAAACCCCTCGGGCAGCGCTGGGCCAGTCTCGCCACCGTCACCCTGGACCCGGCCACCCGCACGGCCCGCGTCCTGGACGGGACGCCGGCCGACATCGGCACCGCGGACTGGCGGGTGCTCACCGCGCATCCCTGAGACGGGCCCGGCGCGGGGCGGGACGACCCTGCCCCGCGACCGGGACGGCTCCTTCGAGCCACCGCCCGAAAACGATCAGGGCCGGTTCCGGAGAGTACTCCGGAACCGGCCCTGATCCACGACTCGTTCGAGTCGGGACGACAGGATTTGAACCTGCGACCCCTTGACCCCCAGTCAAGTGCGCTACCAAGCTGCGCCACGTCCCGCTGTGCTTCGCACGGACCGCGCTGATGGGCGGTCCGTGTGATCACGCAGGTCAAGCCTACCCCATCCGCGGAGCGGGACTCAGTCACCGGCCCGATGATCACATCGCGAGACGGCGTTGCGTCACGCCCGCCACCGGGCGTTACCTCGCACGGTGCGAACCGAACGACCCGAACACCTCAGCGACGATGCCACCGGCGACCGCTCCGCGCGCCGCGCCGTCACCGTCTTCCCGCTCCTCGTCCTCGCGGCCGGCGCCCTCGGCCTCCTGCTCCCGGGAGGCTTCACCGGCTGGGGCGAGGCGGTGCCCTACCTGCTGGGAGTGGTGATGTTCTGCATGGGCGTCACCATGACCCCGCAGGACTTCCGCGGGGTCGCCAGGCGCCCCTGGGCGGTGGCCCTCGGGCTGGTGGCGCACTACGTCATCATGCCGGGGCTCGGCTGGGCCATCGCCCACCTGCTCCACCTCTCGCCGCAGCTCGCCGCCGGTGTGATCCTGGTCGGCTGCGCGCCCAGCGGCACCGCCTCCAACGTGGTGACCTATCTGGCCCGTGGCGACGTCGCCCTCTCGGTCTCGGTGGCCACCGTCTCCACGCTCGTCGCCCCGCTGGTCACCCCGCCGCTGACGCTGCTGCTGGCCGGTGAGTACCTCCCGGTCGACGCCGGTTCCATGGTGACGGACATCCTCAAGACGGTGCTGCTGCCGATCCTCGCGGGCGTCGTCGTGCGGCTGGTGGCGGGGCGGTACGTGCAGCGGGCGCTGCCCGTGCTGCCGTGGCTGTCCGCGCTGACGATCTCCGTGATCGTGGCCGTGGTCGTCGCGGGCAGCGCCGACGCCATCAAGTCGGCGGCCGCAATGGTGTTCCTCGCCGTCGTGCTGCACAACGGCCTGGGGCTGGCGCTCGGTTACGGCGCGGGGCGCCTGGGACGGCTCGGCGAACCGGCGAGCCGCGCGATGGCCTTCGAGGTCGGCATGCAGAACTCCGGCCTCGCCGCTTCGCTGGCCACCGCCCACTTCAGCCCGCTGGCGGCACTGCCGGCCGCGGTCTTCTCCGTCTGGCACAACGTCTCCGGCTCCCTGACCGCCGCCTGGCTGTCGCGCCGGGGGCGGTGACCCGCGGCCGGCCCGGCGGGGTCCTCCGGTGCGGGCCCGGTCGGCGCGCGCCGGACGCCGGTCAGGTACGGGCCGGCTCGCTCACCATGAACACGGCCACGGCGTCCTCGGTCTCGACGGCGGCCGTCGCCTGACGCCGGTGGCCCCGGACCCGTGTCGGGGCGTGCCCGCCCAGGGCCGCGATCGCCCTTGAGGGCTCGTACGCCGCCTCGGATGCCGCCTCAGACGCCGGGCCGAGCGTCCAGGAACCGGTGCAGGGATGCCGTCATGCTCGCCACGAACGACTCACGGGTCCGGTCGGAGACCAGGTCCAGGGACAGGTACGGGTTGAGGTCCTCCAGCTCCACGAGGAGCAGCTCGCCCTCCCGGGTGCGGCAGGCGTCCACGCGCTGGATGCCGTGGTCGAGGGTGTTCCAGTCGATGAAGCGCCGGGCGAAGGCCAGGTCGGCGTCGGTGGGCTCGTACGGCTCGAGGACCCAGCGCCGCTCGGGATCGGGGGCGTGAAGGGCGTACTGGAAGGTGTCGTCGACGTAGTAGAAGGACACCTCGTAGCGGAAGTCGACGCGCGGCTGGACCAGGATGTCGCCGTAGGCGAGGTCGCTCAACTGCTCCCGGGGCACGAAGGTCAGGCCGATGGAGTCCGCGCCCGCTTTCGGCTTGACCGCGTACCGGCCGGCCTCGGGCAGCACGTGCAGGTCCTCGGGCCGGTCGATGGTGGGGATGACCGGGTGTCCAGCGGCGGTCAGGTCCAGCAGGTACTGCTTGCCGGCCATGTCGCCCCGGCCGGACAACGGGTTGTAGACCCGGACACCACGGGCCACGGCCTGCTCCCGGAAGGCCTCGTACTCCTTCTGGTAGTGCAACACGGGCCCGCTGTTGCGGATCACGACCACGTCGAAGGCGTCCATCAGCGCGGCGGCGTCCAGCGGGTGGCACAGGCCGATGTCGAAGCCGTCGCGCAATCGGGAGGTCAGGAAGATGTCCTCGTCGCAGTAGCGTCGCCCCCGTGCCTGGTAGGCGAGGTCGGTCACGAACAGAACTCTGCGGCGCTCGGGCATCATGCATCTCCTTGTACGGTGCACCAAACTTATCCGTCACCTATCCGTCCCGCGGAACACGGCCTCGGACAGCCACGTGGCCGTGGGCTGCCGGCGCCCCTGTCGCCCCTCGATGTTCGTCTACCGCCCGGACGTCCCCGCGGCCTTCTCCGGGAACGGGCGAGATGCGTGGGAGACGGCGGAGCCGGCGGCCCGCAGTTCCCGCACCAGAGCGCGCACGACGGCGGAGCCGGCGAGCTCCGGCGTGGTCACATAGCCGACACGGCGCGTCGGACGCTCCGGACCGAGATCGGTGATCTCGATCGAGTCCGGTGCCCCGACCAGGGAGAGCGCGGGCATGATCGCCATTCCGTGCCCCCCGCTCACGAGCGAGAGCACTGCTCCGTCGTCCTCGGCCTCGGTCGTGGCCCTCGGGATCCAGTCCTGCGCGCCCCACCAGGCGCGGGTGTACGAGCCGCAGTTCTCGGCCCAGTCGACGAGCGGCAGCGAGCGCGGAGCCGGGTGTCCGGCCGGATGCACCAGGGAGTAGCTCTCTTCGAAGAGTCCGCTCGCCACCAGCCCCGCCGGCAGCTGCGCTCCGCCCAAGGTGGCGATGGCGAGATCCGACCGCCCGTCGGCCACCTCGCCCGCCGTGCCGCGCCCGACCTCGCGGACGATCCGCACCTGCGGCTCGATCCCGGGACACCGCGCGCGCAGCCGCTGCAGGACCGGCGGCAACAGGTGCAGCGCGGTGCTGCGGAAGGCCGCGATCCGTAGCGGTCCCTCCGGCCCCTGCGTCGCCTCGGACCGGGCGGCCTGCCGCGCCTCGGCGACGAGCACGTCCAGCAGCCGCAGGGTACGGCGCGCATGCGCCACGGCCTTCTCCCCCGCCGGAGTGGGTCGCGCACCGCTGCGGTCCCGTTCGAACAGAACGGCGCCGATCTTGCGCTCGCTGCCGCGCACCGAGTGGGAGACCGCGGACTGGGTCAGGCCGAGTGCCCCGGCCCCGGCCGAGAAGCCGCCGGCGTCCGCGACCGCCACCAGGATGCGCAGTTCGTGCGGAGCGAGATCGGTGTCGGTCGTGCGGGCCACAGGGCGCTCACCTCAAGGTATGAGAACTGCTCATGGAACGGGGCGTCACATGAGCCCAACCGCCTGCCCGAGGGCTCCATTCCCGTCCTACGGTCCCGTCATGACCGAGAACGCGATCACCGTCCAGCAGACCGCCCGCCCCCACGGTTTCCCCACCACCGAGCATTTCGCCTTCGTCGAGTCCGCGATTCCCGATCCCGCGGTCGGCACCGCGCTCGTGAAGAACCTCTACTGGTCCGTCGACCCGTACCACCGCGAGATGATGGACGACGTGCCCGGCGGCTTCGCGCTCCACGCACCGCTCGAGGGCCGGACCCTCGGGCGCGTCGTCGCCTCGCGGACGCCGGAGCTGCCCGAGGGCGAGATCGTGTTCCACCGGCAGGGCTGGCGCACGCACTCCGTGGTCCGGCCCGAGGAGATCCGCAGACTCCCCCGCTTCGACGGGGTTCCCCTGTCGGCGTACCTGAGCGTCCTCGGCGGCACCGGACTGACCGCCTACGTGGGCCTCACCCGCATCGCCCGGCTCCGCGAGGGCGACGACCTCTTCGTCTCCGCCGCGGCCGGCGGCGTCGGCACGGCCACCGGCCGGTTCGCCCGGCTGCTGGGCGCCGGCCGGCTCGTGGGCAGCGCGGGCTCGGCGGCCAAGGTCGACCACCTGATCCGGGAGGTGGGCTACGACGCGGCGTTCGACTACCACGACGGCCCCGCCGCCGAACTGCTCGCCAAGGCCGCACCGGACGGCATCGACGTCTTCGTCGACAACGTCGGCGGCGAACAACTGGCCGCCGCGGTGGGCGCACTGCGCGAGTTCGGGCGCATCGTCCGGATCGGCACCATCAGCCACTACAACACCCCGGACGCGCCTCCGCCGCACTTCGACCACTCGGACATCGTGGAGAAGAGCCTCCGCATGGAGGGCTTCCTGGTCAACAACTACCGCGACCTGCAGGACGAGCTGTACGAGTTCGCGGTCCCTCATCTGCAGAGCGGCCGGCTGGCGCTGGACCAGACGGTGGTGGACGGGTTCGAGCACATCGTGGCCGCGTTCCTGGGCATGCTGCACGGCGAGAACACCGGAAAGATCATCGTGCGGGACCGCGCGTAGGCATGGTCCGGCCGTCGCGCGCGTGCCGCGTCGCTTCGGCGGCCGTGCACCGAAGCCGGGCATGCCAGGTCAGGTCGGAGCGGATCTCCGGACCCCGGTGGCGGGCTCGTCGACGGTCGGGCGAGCCGTACCGGCGTCCAGGCCGGTGCCGCGTAGAAGACCGCCGGGCATCGCCGCGGCGTCCCGTCGGTCCGGTTCGCGGCCGGTCAGGCGGAGGCCCGGCGGACCAGTGCCGTCGAGGTGATCACGGACGCGGGGACGTCGTCGTCCGGTGCGTCCAGCAGCCGCATCAGCAGCCTGACCATGATCCGTCCCATGCCCTCGATGTCCTGGCGGACGGTGGTGAGCGGCGGATCCGCGGCCAGGGCCACCGACGCCATGTCGTCGAACCCGACCACCGCCACGTCCTGCGGCACCCGCATCCCGCGCTCGCGCAGCGTGCGCAGCGCGCCCAGGGCCATCGTGTCGTTGGCCGCGAAGACCGCATCGGTCCCGGGGCACCGCTCCAGCAGTTCGGCCATCGCGCGGGCGCCGCTCGCCTCGGTGAAGTCGCCCTGGCACATCAGCAGCGGATCGGCGTCGGCCAGGACGTCGCGGTAACCGCGGATCCGGTCCACCGCCGAGGTCTGGTCGCGCGGGCCCGCGATGTGCGCGATGTGCCGGCGGCCCAGGGAGACCAGATGCCGCACCGCCTCCCGCGCGCCGCCGCGGTTGTCGCAGTCCACGAACGGAATGCTCGGACCCTCACCCGCCGCCGGGCGGCCTCCCAGGACCGCCGGGACCCCGGTCCGTGCGATCAGCGCCGGCAACCGGTCGTCGTGGAGGGAGAAGGCGAGCGCGCCGTCGACGTGCCCGCCGCCCAGGTAGCGCCCGATCCGCTCGTGGTCGCCGGAGCCCTCCGCCCACAGCAGCACGAGCTGCGTGTCGTGCGCGGTCAGCTCCCGGCTGATCCCCCGTATCTGCTGTGCGAAGAACGGGTCGGAGAACACCCGGAACTCCGGCTCGGCGATGATCACCGCCACCGCGCCGTTGCGCCGGGTGACCAGGGTGCGGGCCGCGTGATTGGGGACGTAGCCCAGTTCCTCGACCGCCAGGCGCACCTTGTCGGCCAGCGCGGGACGCACGCCCGCGCCCCCGTTGACGACCCGGGAGGCCGTCGCGCGGGACACGCCGGCGCGCGCCGCGACGGCTTCCAGCGTGGGGCGGGGCCCCACGGTCCGCTCCGGCAAGGCGGGCGCTCCTTCTGTACGTCTGCCTGTACGTCCGTGATCGCTCTGCGGGGGATCCGCCTGGACCTGTGCGCACCACGATAGACGCAGTGACACACGCGGGCGCCTCCGCCCGAGAGCGCTCCCGCCGTGCCGCCCGTGCGCCGGCGGACGGGCGGCACGGCGGGAGGAGGGGGCGGGCCGTCGGGCTCCGCGGGAGCGCAGGAACCCGCACCCGCGGGTGCGGGCCGTGACGGGCGGCGGCTCGTCCGGTGCGCAGGGGCGTACCTCCCGCTCGGCGACGGCGAACGGGACCATGCAGAGCCGCTGGGCCGCCGTGCGCACCGGGCCCGGCTCGGAGAGGCCGGACGGCGGTTCGCGCACCACCCCGCGCCGGACGACGGTCCGTGCCTCACCCCGCGCCGGACGGCCGGCCCGGACCGTCGGTGCCGGACGCGGGGGGCGCGGACGCGGTGGTACCCGGCGCGGGAATCGCGGACGCGGTGGTACCGGTCGCGGGAGTCTCCGCATCCGGTCCCGGAAGTGCCGCCGCGCCGACCCCGCCGGCCTGCGCCAGTTCGTGCTCGAGCGCGGCGAGTTCGGCGCCGCCGGCCATGTGGTGGGTGAGCTCCTCGAGGGTGATCGCGGCGCGGGCGGCGCTGAGTTCGAGGGTGCCCAGGCGCAGCACGCTGAAGTGGTCGCCGACCAGGTGGGCGTGGTGGGGGTTGTGGGTGACGAGGACGACGCCGAGGCCGCGTTCGCGGGCGGCGGCGATGTACTTGAGGACCACGCCGGACTGCTTGACGCCGAGGGCGGCGGTGGGCTCGTCGAGGATGAGGACGCGGGCGCCGAAGTGGACGGCGCGGGCGATGGCGACGCACTGGCGCTGGCCGCCGGAGAGGGTGCCGACGGGCTGTTCCAGGTCGTCCAGGACGATGCCCATCCCGCGCAGTTCCTCGTCGGCGGTCTTCTTCATGCGGGCGATGTCGAGGCGGCGGACGGGCCAGGGGCCCTTGGTCAGCTCGGAGCCGAGGAAGAAGTTCCGCCACACCGGCATCAGCGGCACGGTGGCGAGGTCCTGGTAGACGGTGGCGATGCCCCGGGCGAGGGCGTCGCGGGGGCCGGTGAAGCGCGCCGGTCCGCCGTCGACGAGGAGGTCGCCCTCGGTGGGCCGGTGCAGCCCGGAGATGATCTTGATGAGGGTGGACTTGCCGGCGCCGTTGTCGCCGAGCACGCAGGTCACCCGGCCGGGGAGGACGGTGAGGTCGACGCCGTGCAGGGCGCGGACGGTGCCGTAGGACTTGCCGGCGCCGCGCAGTTCGACGAGCGGTCGGCCGGTGTCCTCGGGGGCGGTGTCCGCGAGGGCGGCGTCGTGGGTGCCGGTGGTCTTGCCGGTCATTTTCCGATCACCTCCGGGTCGCCGCGCGGCGGACCCACAGATTGACGAGGACGGCGCCGAGCAGCATCACGCCGAGGAACGCCTTGAACCAGTCCGGGTTCCAGCCGGCGTAGACGATGCCCTGGTTCACCATGCCGAACATGAAGGCACCGAAGACCGGGCCGACGGCGGAGCCGTGGCCGCCGGTGAGCAGGCAGCCGCCGATGACGGCCGCGGCGATGTAGATCAGCTCCTGGCCGACGCCCTCGCCGGACTGCACGGTGTTGAAGGAGAACAGCTGGTGCATGCCGACGAACCAGGCGCCGAAGCCGACCAGCATGAACAGCGTGATCTTGGTGAAGGTGACGGGGACGCCGACCGCTCGGGCGGACTCCTTGTCACCGCCGACCGCGAAGACCCAGTTGCCGTACCTGGTGCGCAGCAGCACCCAGGTGGCCAGCGCGGCGAAGACCAGCCACCACACGACGGTGATCTTCACCTGGACGCCGCCGACGCCGAAGGACGAGGCGAAGAGCGCCTCGGCCTGGCCGAAGCCGTCCATGTCGCTGATGTCGTCGGTGGCGACGTTGCCGGTGACGAGCTTGGTGACGGCGAGGTTCGTGCCCTGGAGGATCAGGAAGGTGCCGAGGGTGACGAGGAAGCTCGGCAGTCCGGTCCTCACCAGCACCCAGCCGTTGAACGCGCCGACGCCCAGGGAGAGCGCGAGGGCGACGACCACGCCCGTCCAGACGTTCATGGTCAGCTGGTAACTGAGCATGCTCGCGGTGAGCGCCGAGGTGACCACGGCGACGCCGGCGGACAGGTCGAACTCGCCGCCGATCATCAGCAGGGCGACGGGCAGCGCCATGATGCCGATGGTGGACGACTGGTAGAGGACCGTCGCCAGGGAGCCGCCGTCGCGGACCGAGGGCGCGGCGATCAGGAAGAAGACGAACACGGCGACGGCGCCGAGGAGGACCCCGACCTCGGGCCGGGCGAGCAGCCGCAGCGCGAGCGGGCGCCGTCGGGCGCGTCCGTCACCCGGTCCGGGGCCGGGGGCCGGCCGCGCGGTCACCGCCGGTCCGGCCTGCGGGCCGGCGCTCATCACCGGGTGCCCTTCGAGGCGAACTCGGCGACGGCCTCGACATTGGACTTGTCGACGAAGGCCGGGCCGGTCAGCACCGGCTGCTCGCCGCCGCCGCTGTAGTTGCCGTTGTTCTTGTACAGCCACAGGCCGTCGACCGCCAAGTAGCCCTGGAGGTAGGGCTGCTGGTCGACGGCGAACTCGATGGCGCCCTTGTCGATGGCACCGGTGAGTTCCTTGTTGAGGTCGAAGGTGGCGACCTTCGCCTTGCCGCCGGTCTCCTCCACCGACTGCGTCGCGGTCATGGCGAAGGGGGCGCCGAGCGTGACGACGTGGTCGACGGTGCCGTCCTGCTTCAGCTTCGCGGTGATCGTCGACTTCACGGACGGCATGTCGGTGCCGTTGACGTAGAGGTTCTCGACCGTGCCCTCGAAGGTCTTCTTCACACCGTCGCAGCGCTGGGTCAGGCCGACGTTGCCCTGCTCGTGGATCACGCAGACGGCGTTCTTCGCTCCGACCTCGTTCAGCTTCTTGCCGAAGGCCTCGCCCGCCACGCTCTCGTCCTGCCCGAAGAACTCCGTCAGGCCGAGCTTCTTCCAGTCGGCGAGGCCGGAGTTGAGGCCGACGACGGGTATGCCGGCCTGCTCCGCCTTGGCGAGGACACCGCGCAGGGCGTCCGGCTTGGCGAGGGTGACCGCGATGCCGTCGACCTTCTGGTCGATCGCGTTCTGCACCAGGTTGGCCTGGTTGCCCGCGTTGGGGTCGGCGGAGTAGACGAGCTTGATGTTGTCCTTGGCGGCGGCGGCCTCGGCGCCCTTGCGGACGATGTCCCAGAAGGTGTCGCCGGGCGCCTGATGGGTGACCAGGGCGACCGTCATGCGGGGGGTGCCCGCCTTGCCCGCGGCGGCGCCGGAGTCCCCCTTCTCGTCGGCCTTCCTGCCCCCGGAGCCGCTGGAGCAGCCGGCGAGGGCCAGTGCCGCGGCGAGGGCCACGGCGGGGGCGAGTCTGCGGGAGCGGGCGTGCGAAGAGCGGACCATCTTTCCTGCACCTCACTGTGCGACGGGAGCCGTGTGTCGGACCGGAGAAGAAGGGCTGTTGCGCTGGGACCGGATACAAGTCCTTGAGGGGCCCGCTGTCAATGCTTTGTCAAGACATCACTTCACGAGCTAGTCCGAATGTAAGTACAAAGCATTGACAAGGTCGTCTCGCCGCCTTACACCTGGGAGGCGGCAGGCCCCCTCCCTCCCGCCCAGCCCGAGGAGCGTCGTACATGGCCGAGTCAGTCCGGCAATTCGATCTGATCACGATGGGCCGCATCGGGGTCGATCTCTACCCCCTTCAGACGGGTGTACCCCTGGCGGAGGTCGAGACCTTCGGCAAGTTCCTCGGCGGTTCCGCCGCGAACGTCGCGGTCGCCGCCGCCCGCCTGGGCCGCGCCACGGCCGTCATCACCCGCACCGGCGACGACCCCTTCGGCCACTACCTGCACCGGGCCCTCGGGGAGTTCGGCGTCGACGACCGCTGGGTCACCCCGGTCGCCGCGTACCCGACACCCGTCACCTTCTGCGAGATCTTCCCGCCGGACGACTTCCCGCTGTACTTCTACCGCCGTCCCAAGGCCCCCGACCTGGAGATCCACCCGGAGGAGCTGGACCTCGACGCGATCCGCGCGGCCCGCGTCTTCTGGGTCACCGGCACCGGGCTGAGCGAGGAGCCGAGCCGTACGGCGACCCTGGGCGCCCTCGCCCACCGCGCCGAGGCCGGGACCACGGTGTTCGACCTGGACTGGCGGCCGGTGTTCTGGACCGACCCCGACCAGGCCCGCCCGTACTACGCCGAGGCGCTGCGGCACGCGACCGTCGCCGTCGGCAACCTCGACGAGTGCGAGGTCGCCACGGGCGTGCGCGAACCGTGGGCCTGCGCCGAGGCGCTCCTGGCCGCGGGCGTGGAGCTGGCCGTCGTCAAGCAGGGCCCCAAGGGCGTGCTCGCCGTGCACCGCGACGGGCGGACGGCCGAGGTCCCCCCGGTGCCGGTCGAGGTGGTCAACGGCCTCGGCGCGGGCGACGCGTTCGGCGGTTCCCTCTGCCACGGCCTGCTGTCCGGCTGGGACCTGGAGCGGACCATGCGGTACGCCAACGCGGCCGGTGCCCTCGTCGCCTCCCGTCTCGCCTGCTCCTCCGCGATGCCCACCGGGGCGGAGGTCGACGGCCTCCTCGCGCGATCCACCCCCTGAACGGAGCGTTGCCTTGTCCCTCAGCATCCCCGACCTCACGGCGGTCAGAGCCCGGCACCCGGAGGCCGTCGCCGAGGCGGCGGCCCGCCGGGTGCGCCGTCCGCTGATCGGCGACTCCGGGCGCCTGATGATCGTGGCCGCGGACCATCCGGCGCGCGGCGCGCTCGCCGTCGGCGACCGGCGGCTCGCCATGGCCAACCGGGCCGACCTGCTGGAACGCCTGTGCACCGCACTGTCGCGGCCCGGCGTCGACGGAGTGCTCGCCACCGCCGACGTGCTGGAGGACCTGCTGCTGCTCGGGGCGCTGGAGAACAAGATCGTCATGGGCTCGATGAACCGCGGCGGCCTCGCGGGCGCCGCCTTCGAGATGGACGACCGCTTCACCGGGCACCGCGCCGAGGACATCGCCCGCCTACGCTTCGACGCGGGCAAGCTGCTGCTGCGCATCGACTACGACGACCCCGGCTCGCTGACCACCCTGGAGTCCGCGGCCCGCGCGGTCGACGCCATGGCTGCCCACGGACTGCCCGTGTTCGTCGAGCCGTTCATCTCCCGCCGGATCGACGGCCGGGTGTGCAACGACCTGTCCGCCGAGGCCGTCACGCGCTCCGTCGCCATCGCCTCGGGCCTCGGCGGCACCTCCGCCTACACGTGGCTGAAACTGCCCGTCACCCACGACCCGGACGACATGGGCGAGGCCCTGGAGGCCTCCACGCTGCCCGCGGTCCTGCTCGGCGGCGACATAGGCGGCTCCCCCGCGGACCAGGTCACCGCCTACGAACGCTGGCGCAAGGCGCTCAGACTCCCCACCGTGCAGGGCATGGTCGTCGGCCGCTCACTGCTCTACCCCGCCGAGGGCACGGTGGAACAGGCGGTCGACACCGCCGTCGGCCTGTTGTGACCCGAGAGCTGTGTATCAAGAGCTGTGTCCCAGGAGCTGTGTCCCAGGAGCTGTGACTCAGGAGAGGACCTGATGACGTATCACCTTCCCGCGGGCAAGGCGGCGAGTGGCCCGTACGCCGTGGACGTGACGCCCGAGAAGGCCGGTTGGGGCTACTCCGGTCTGCGTGTGCTCCACCTGCCGCCCGGCGGCGGCCACACCTTCGACAGCGGCGACAGCGAGTGGATCGTCCTCCCGCTCGCCGGTGCCTGCTCGGTCGCCACCGCCGACGACTTCGGCCAGGCCACCTTCGAACTCACCGGCCGGGCCGACGTGTTCAGCGGCGTCACCGACTTCGCGTACGTACCGCGCGACGCCCGGACGACGGTGACGTCCGCCGACGGCGGCCGGTTCGCCCTCACCGGCGCCCGCTGCACCCGCCGCCTGCCCGCCCGCCACGGCCCGGCGTCGTCCGTGCCGGTGGAGCTGCGGGGCACCGGCTCCTGCTCGCGGCAGGTCAACAACTTCGGTGCCGCGGGCGTCTTCGACTGCGACAGGCTGATCGCGGTCGAGGTGATCACCCCGGGCGGCAACTGGTCCTCGTTCCCGCCGCACAAGCACGACGAGCACCGCCCCGGCGAGGAGTCGGTGCTGGAGGAGATCTACTACTTCGAGTTCGCCGGCCACGACGGTACTCCCGGCCTCGGTTACCAGCGGGTCTCGCCCTCCGGGCGCGGACGGGGCACGGACGTGCTGGCCGAGGTCCGCGACGGGGACGTGGTCCTGATCCCCGACGGCTGGCACGGACCGTCGATGGCCGCACCGGGCCACCACATGTACTACCTCAACGTCATGGCGGGCCCGGACGCGGAACGCGCCTGGCTGATCCGCGACCACCCCGACCACGCCTGGATCCGCGACACCTGGCCCGGGCAGCCGGTCGACCCCCGGCTCCCCCTCTACACCTCACCGGAGAGGTCCGCATGAACGCCACCGCCACCCGCCGACTGACCACCGCCCAGGCCCTGATGCGCTTCCTGGCCGCCCAGTACACCGAACGCGACGGCGTACGGCACCGGCTGATCACCGGCACCTGGGGCGTCTTCGGCCACGGCAACGTGGCCGGCCTCGGACAGGCCCTCGTCGAGTACGCCGACGTCATGCCGTTCCACCAGGGCCGCAACGAACAGGCCATGGTGCACGCGGCCGTCGGCCACGCCCGCCAGCTCAACCGGCTGTCCGCACAGGCCGTGACGACCTCCATCGGCCCGGGCGCCACCAACCTGGTCACCGGCGCCGCCCTCGCCACGATCAACCGCCTGCCGGTCCTCCTGCTCCCCGGCGACTACTTCGCCTCGCACGCCGCAGACCCGCTGCTCCAGCAGCTGGAACACCCCGTCGAGGCCGACGTGTCCGTCAACGACGCCCTGCGCCCGGTGTCCCGGTACTTCGACCGCGTCACCCGCCCGGACGCCCTGATCGCCTCCGCGCTCCAGGCGATGCGGGTGCTGAGCGACCCGGCCGAGACCGGCGCGGTCACCCTCGCCCTCCCCCAGGACGTGCAGGCCCAGGCGTACGACTGGCCCGAGGAGTTCTTCGCCGACCGCGTCTGGCGCGTACGGCGTCCCGCCCCCGACCCGGCGGAGCTGGCCGAGGCGGTCCGGGCGGTCCGCGCCGCCGAACGCCCGTTGATCGTCGCGGGCGGCGGCGTCCACCACAGCGAGGCCGAGGAGGCGCTGAGGGCGTTCGTGGACGCCACCGGCATCCCGGTCGCCTCCACCCAGGCGGGCAAGGGCTCCCTGCGCCACGACCACCCGGCCGACCTCGGCGGCATCGGCCACACCGGCACCGCCGTCAGCGACGACCTGGCCCGCACCGCGGACCTGGTGATCGGTGTCGGCACCCGCCACACGGACTTCACCACGGCCTCCGGCACCCTCTTCCAGCGCCCGGACGTCCGCTTCCTGAACCTCAACATCACCGCCTTCGACGCCCACAAGCTCGCCGCCCGCACCCTGGTCTGCGACGCCCGCACCGGCCTCACCCTGCTGACGGACGCCCTCGCGGGACACCGGGTGGCCCCGTCGTACGAGGCGGAGTACCGCGCGGGCAAGGAGCGCTGGGAGCGGGTCGTGGAGGCCGCCCTGCGGGCGGAGGACGACAACGCCGTCCCGACGCAGACCCATGTGCTGGGCGCGCTGGACGCGGTGGTGGGCGACGAGGACGTGGTGATCAACGCGGCCGGTTCGCTCCCCGGCGACCTGCACAAGCTCTGGCGGGCCCGCTCCCCGCGCCAGTACCACCTGGAGTACGGCTACTCGTGCATGGGCTACGAGATCCCGGCCGCGCTCGGCGTGCAGCAGGCGGCGCCCGGCACGCCCGTGTGGGCGCTGGTCGGCGACGGCACGTATCTGATGAACCCGACGGAGATCGTCACGGCCGTGCAGGAGGACCTGCCGGTCAAGCTGGTCGTCGTGCAGAACCACGGCTACGCCTCCATCGGCGGCCTGTCCGAGTCGGTCGGCGCCGAGCGCTTCGGCACCGCCTACCGCCACCGCGCCGCCGACGGCACCTTCACGGGCGCCCCGCTGCCCGTCGACCTCGCCGCCAACGCGGCCAGCCTCGGCATGGAGGTGCTGCGCGCCAAGACGGTGCGCGAGCTGCGGGAGGCGCTGACGACGGCCCGTGGGGCGACCCGCCCGACCTGCGTCTACGTCGAGACGGACCCGGCGGCGACCGCTCCCGGGGCCGAGGCCTGGTGGGACGTGCCGGTGGCCGAGGTCTCCGCCCGTCCGGCCGCCGTCGACGCCCGCGCCCAGTACGAGCGCGCCGTCGCCGACCGCCGCCGTCACCTCTGACACCCCGCCCCTCGTACCAGGGAGGTACGCCCATGACGACGACCGGCGGCCCCGCCCGTGCCGTGCCCGCCCCCGCGTCCGGCACGCCGGCCGTCGTCCTGGACCGGAGCAGTCCGGTGCCGCTGTACCACCAGCTGGCCCAGCAGCTGGAGGCGGCGATCGAGCAAGGCGTCCTCGTCCCGGGGAACCTGCTGGGCAACGAGATCGACCTCTGCGTCCGCCTCGGCCTGTCCCGGCCCACGGTCCGCCAGGCCGTCCAGGCCCTGGTCGACAAGGGGCTGGTGGTCCGGCGGCGCGGGGTCGGCACGCAGGTGGTGCACAGCAGGGTCCGACGCCCCCTGAAGCTGAGCAGCCTGTACGACGACCTGGAGGCGGCCGGACAGGACCCGGCCACGCGGGTGATCCGCAACGAGGCCGTCCCGGCGACCGCCGAGGTGGCCGCCGCCCTGGGCGTCGCGGAGGGCGGCGAGGTCGCCGTCCTGGAACGGCTGCGCCTCACCCACGGCCTGCCGGTGGCGGTGCTGTGCAACTACCTGCCGGTGGACCTCCTGGACCTCGACACCGGCCGCCTGGAGTCGACGGGCCTGTACCGGATGATGCGCGCGGCCGGCATCACCCTGCACAGCGCCCGCCAGACCGTCGGCGCCCGTCCGGCCACCCGCGAGGAGGCCGCCCGCCTCGACGAGGCGGAGGGCGCCGCCCTGCTGACCGTGCGGCGCACGGCGTACGACGACACCGGACGGCCGGTCGAGTACGGGACGCACCTCTACCGGGCGTCCCGGTACTCGTTCGACTTCCATCTGCTGGTCGGAGCGTGAGGATCAGGCGTCCCCGGTGTCCGCCGCGGCCGCGCGGGCGCCGGCGAACGGGCCCTCCAGCGCCGCCCACTGGAGCAGCATGATGGTCTTGGCGTCGGCGATCTCGCCGGATCGGATCATCTCCAGGGCGCGACGGAAGGGGAGTTCGAGGGTCTCGATGTCCTCGCCCTCCTCGGGCAGTCCGCCGCCCTCGTGGGTGAGGGTGGCGGGGCCGTAGGCGGCGGCGTAGAAGCTGACGCGTTCGGTGACCGAGCCGGGGCTCATGTACACGTCGAAGACGTGCCGGACCTCGCCGACGGTGTGCCCGGTCTCCTCGACGACCTCGCGCCGCACGGCGACCTCGGGATGCTCGTCCTCGTCGTCGAGCACCCCGCCGGGGGTTTCGATCAGCATGCCGTCGGGGTGCCCGTTGACGTACGCGGGCAGGCGGAACTGGCGGGTGAGCAGGACCGTTCCGCGTGCGGTGTCGTACAGCAGCACGGTGGCGCCGTTGCCGCGGTCGTGCGTCTCGCGTTCCTGGGTGCTCCAGGTGCCGTCGGCGCGCCGGAGGTCGAAGGTCGTGGTGCGTTCGACGTACCAGTGGCTGGAGAGCAGCCGGACGTCGCGGATCCTGACGCGCGGGTTGCCGGTCAGGTCCTGGCCGGCGCGGTCGAGTCCGGTGCGGCCCCGGCGGTCCGGGGTGTCGATGCCGGCGGTCATCGGAGGCCGTCCGGCGGTGCGGGGCGGTGCGAGGTGGTCATGCCCGCTTCTATCACTCCGTCCGGCCGCGTACGAAGTCGAGGGAGGAGGTGAAGCAGTGTTCCCCGTCCGCCTCGGCCGCCCCGATCCACAGGCGACCGGCTCCGGCGACGGCCCGGGAGCCGGCCTCGGTGCCGGCCGCCCGGAGCGCCGACGCCAGGGCCTGGCCCTGGGTGACGGGGATGACCGTGTCCGCTTCTCCGTGCAGGATCAGGAAGGGCGGGGCGTCCGGCGTGACGCGGACGACCGGGCTGGCTTCGCGGGCGCGTTCCGGGGCATCGGCGGCGGGGGCGCCGAGCAGCGCCGCCTCGGGGGTGTGCGGCGGGCGGCGGTGAGGTCGGTCGCGCCGTACCAGACGACGCGGCCGCGCAGGAGCGGGACGGCGGTGAGGACGAGGAGGGCGGCGAGGCGGCCACCCGCGGACTCGCCCCGGGCGACGACCCGTTCGGGGTCGATGCCGAGGCCGGCGGCACGCGTGCGCAGCCACGTCAGCGCCGCGGTGAGGTCGTCCAGCGGGGCGGAGAGCCACACGTCGAGTTCCAGGGGCCGGCCGCCGTCGCGCACGGCGTACGGGACCGCGCGCAGCAGCCGTACGCCGTCGGCCGGGTGCGCGGGGTGCGGAAGGGGCAGGACCGCGGGGCCGGGCGGGCGAGGTACGGGGCGAGTCGGGGGTGCCCGTCGGCTGCCCGCCGGATCACTCCGTCACGGGCACGCATTCGGCGAGCAGGTCCACGACGTCGCGCCAGGCTCGCCGCGCGTGCCGGGGGTGGGGGCCGACGCCGGGGAGCGTGGGCTGGTCGACCGGCGGGTGGTGGAAGGCGTGCAGGGCGCCGCCGTAGACCACGAGGCGCCAGTCGACGCCCGCGGCCTGCATCTCGGCGGCGAACGCGTCGCGCTGCGCGCGCGGCATGATCGGGTCCTCCGACCCGACCCCGGCCCACACCGGGCAGCGGATGCGCGCCGCCTCGCCCGGCCGGCCCGTGGTCAGGCCGTTGACCGTCCCGATCGCCCGCAGGTCGACGCCGTCGCGTCCGAGTTCCAGCCCGATGGCACCGCCGGTGCCGTAGCCGACGACGGCGATGCGGTCGGGGTCGGTCCGCGGTTCGGCACGCAGCACGTCGAGCGCCGCGTGGCCGATGCCCCGCATCCTCTCGGGGTCGGCGAGCAGCGGCAGGCACCGGGCCAGCATGTCCTCGGGGTCGGCCAGGTAGCGCCCGCCGTGGAGGTCGAAGGCCAGCGCCACGTATCCCAGTCCGGCCAGCGCGTCGGCCCGGCTCCGCTCGACGTCGCCGAGCCCCGGGCCCTCCGGTCCGAGCAGCACCGCGGGCCGGCGGCCGGTGCCGGCCGGCAACGCGAGGTGTCCGGTCATCGTCAGGCCGTCGGCGGGGTACTCGATCGTGCGCGTCGTCACTGTCGTCATACAGCCGGACCGTAGTCGTCGTCGGGCCCGGGCGCGCCGTCGTTCTGCCGCCGGCAGAACACCCGGGTGCGCCCAGGGGTCGCCGAACGCCACCGGGTGCGATCTCCTCCGACAGCGCCGTACGACCGCCCGCTAGGCTCGGCGGTCGTGAACAGACGACGGCGAAAGAAACTGTCCGGGCGTCTCGTGGTCGCCGTGCTGATCGGCGATCTCGCGCGGGTGCGGGCGTTGCTGCGCGCGGGCGCGCCCGCCGAGACGGCCGACTCCGCGGGCACCACGCCGCTGTACCAGGCGGCGGTGAACGGCGACGCCGGCATCGTCCGCGTGCTGCTGGCGGCCGGGGCCTCGCCCGACACGGAGAGCGGTACCGGCTCGGAGGGCACCCCGCTGTGCGGGGCGGCCTGCTGGGGCCACACCGAGGCGGTGCGGGCGCTCCTGGAGCACGGCGCCGACCCGAACCTGCGGGAGGACCACGGCACGGGCCTGTCCCCGCTCGACTGGGCGGTGAAGGGGCCGTATCCCGAGACCGTGGAACTGCTCACCGCCGCCGGGGCCCGGCCGAGGGACTGAGCGACGCCCGCGCCGCTCACCCGCTCCCCCGCACACCACGACCGGCGCCGGGAGGCCCCGGAACGACCGAAGGCCGGTTCGGATCTCTCCGAACCGGCCTTCGGTCTGCGACTCTCACGAGTCGGGACGACAGGATTTGAACCTGCGACCCCTTGACCCCCAGTCAAGTGCGCTACCAAGCTGCGCCACGTCCCGATGCGCTCACGTGCGGTGCACCGCGCGATCACGCGGACAGCACTTTACCCCACGCCCGGGGTCATACCTAAGCGGGGACGGCCGGGGGACAATCGGCCCCATGGACAGCCCTGCCGACAGCACAGCCTCGGACCGCCCGGCGGACACGCGGGACCGCGACGACGAGGGGCGGGCCCGCAACGCCCGGCCGCGGGACGGGCTCGGCCGCCCGCTGCCGTACGGCGCCGACGGCGTCCCCCGCCAGCCCGAGGGTGTCGTACGGGCCCCCGGCGAGACGGTGGCCGAGGCGCAGCGGCTGCTGGAGGAGGGCAAGCCCTTCCACGCGCACGAGGTCTTCGAGGACGCCTGGAAGTCGGGCCCCGAGGAGGAGCGGGAGCTGTGGCGGGGCCTGGCCCAGCTGGCCGTCGGGCTCACGCACGCGGCCCGCGGCAACGTCACCGGCGGGGCCAGGCTGCTGCGGCGCGGGGCCGGGGCCGTGACGGAGTGGGCGGCGTCGGGGGCCGGGCGGGCGCGGCCGTACGGGATGGACCTGGCCGCGGTCGCCGCGTGGGCCCGGGAGCTGGCCCGGGACGTGGAGGACGGCGCGCCGGTGGACGCGGGGGCCCGGGCACCGCGGCTGCGGGGCTGACGCCCCTCTGGGGCCCGCGGCCGAGCCGCGAGCCGGGATCCGCGCCGACCGGGGTCGGACACCGCACCGTAGACCTCGATCCACACCGCCGCAGGACCGGGACCCGCGCCGCCGGGGCCGGGGCAGCCCGGTCGGGGCGTCGTCAGTGCCGTACGGCAGACTCGGGGCGTGCGGAAGATTCATGTCATCGGTATCGGCGCGGGCGACCCCGACCAGCTCACCCTGCAGGCGGTCAGGGCGCTGCGGAGCACGGACGTGTTCTTCGTCCTGGACAAGGGCGAGGCCAAGGCGGACCTGGTGCGACTGCGCCGGGACATGCTGGAGGCGCACGTACCGGAGGGCACGTACCGGGTGGTGGAGGCGCGCGACCCGGAGCGGGACCGCGCCGCGGGCGGCTCGGCGTACTCCCCCGCCGTCGGGGACTGGCGCAGCGCCCGCGCCGGCATCTACGAGCGGCTGATCGCCGAGGAACTGGGCGAGGACGAGAGCGGCGCGTTCCTGGTCTGGGGCGATCCGGCGCTGTACGACAGCACGCTGGGCATCCTGGAGGAGATCCTGGACCGGGGCACCGTGACGTTCGAGTACGACGTCGTGCCCGGCATCAGCAGCGTCTCCTCGCTCGTCGCCCGGCACCGGACCGGGTTGAACCGGGTCGCGCGCCCGGTGCAGATCACGACGGGGCGGCGCCTCGCCGAGGGCTTCCCGGAGGGTGTGGACGACGTGGTGGTGATGCTGGACGCCCACCAGACCTTCCGGCAGTACGCGGACCAGGACATCGACATCTACTGGGGCGCCTACCTGGGCACCCCGGACGAGATCCTCGCCTCCGGCCCGATCGCCGAGGCCGCGCCCCGCATCGAGCGGCTGCGCGCCGAGGCCCGGGAGCGCAAGGGCTGGATCATGGACACGTACCTGCTGCGGCGCAACCCGAAGGACCGCTAGGTCCTGTCGCCGAGCGGCTGCTGGTCGAGGACCCGGGCAGCGGCCTGCCCGCCCGGTGCTGCTGCCGGCCTTCGAGGCGGCGGCGCGCCGAGGCGGCGGGGCTCGGCCCGGCGGAGCACCGCGCGGGCGTGCTCCCGTCAGGGCGTGCCGAGGCCCAGCCGCTCCAGGACGCCGGGCACGTCGGGCACCACCGGCACGCCCTCCGGCAGCGGTGGCCGGCGCACGACCACCACCGGCAGGGCGAGGTCCCGGGCCGCCGTCAGTTTGGCCACGGTGGCCGCTCCCCCGCTGTCCTTGGTCACCAGCACGTCGATGCGGTGGTCGCGGAGGAGGGCGGTCTCGTCGGCCACCGTGAACGGGCCGCGGGCCAGCAACACCCGGGTGTCCGGCGGAAGGGGGGGCTCGGGGGGCTCCACCGAGCGGGCGAGGAAGTGGAGGCCGGTCAGGTGCGCGAAGGCCCCCAGGCCCAGGCGGCCGGTGGTCAGGAAGACGCGACGGCCGAGCTCCGGCAGCAGGCCGGCCGCCTCCGGGAGGGACGCGACCGGGTGCCACCGGTCACCGGGGCCGGGGTGCCAGCCCGGCCGGCGCAGGATCACCACGGGGGTGCCGCAGACCGCCGCGGCGCGTACCGCGTTCGCCGTGATGGTCCCGGCGAAGGGGTGGGTCGCGTCGACGAGGGCGTCCACGCGCTGTTCGCGCAGCCACGCGGCGAGCCCGTCCGGACCGCCGAACCCGCCGACGCGCACCTCGCCGTCGACCGGGCCCGGCCGGGTCACCCGCCCCGCCAGCGAGGTCGTCACCCGCACCCCGGGCCGGTCCGCGAGGAGGGCGGCGAGGCGGCGGGCCTCGGTGGTGCCGCCGAGGACGAGGACGTGCGGGGTCGGCATGGCGTCGAGGGTACGAGGTGCCCGGTCCGGACATGCCGCCGGCTCCCGCGGAACACCGCGGGAGCCGGGGGCGGGGCGGTGGACGCGGCCGCACCGGCGCGGGCCCGGTTCTCGGCGCCTGCGCCGGTGCGGTCGCGTCACCTCAGGTGGGTGTCGTTCCCTGCGGCGGGACTCAGAAGTCGTCCGCCCCGTTGCGGAGTTCGGGCGTCCAGTAGCCGGTGAGCGCCTTCGCCGGGTCGACGGCGACACCCTCGCTGCCGGGTGCGGTGACGGCGATGACCGTGGAGTCGCCCTCCAGCATGACGGAGAACGCCGAGACGGGTTCGGTGTCCTCGTCGGCCCCGCCGTCCGACAGCTTCACCAGGGCGTAGGCCGGGGCTCCCGCCTGGAGCACGACCGGCGAGGCCGGCTTGCTCTTGGCCACGGCCGGGACGTCCTGCTTGTGGCTCTCCAGGAACTGGATGTGCGGGAAGCCCGTCAGCCGGCAGGAGTGCCCGCTGGTGTTCTTGGCCGTGAGGACGAGGTGGGTGTAGGGCGGGCCGTCCTGCGTGGCGGCGGTGACGCGGACGTCCCCGGCGGTGCAGACCGGGGCGGAGGCCGTGACCTGCTTGCCGGTCGTCCCGGACGCGCCCGCGGAGGTGTCGGTGGAGCCGCCCGCCGTGCCCTTCGATCCCGCCGAGTGCGCGGAGCCGGCCGACCCCGTCGTGCCGGACGCGCCGGTGCCCTCGCCGGCCGTCGCCCCGGTCGTCGCCCCGGCGGCCACCGGGGACGACGCCACCGTGGCCGTGGCGGCCGGCGCGGACGTCGATCCGGTGTCCCCGTCGCTCTGGCAGGCGGTGAGGGACAGGACGAGGGCGGTGCCCGCGACGGCGAGCAGCGCGGAGCGCGGACGCAGAGTGCTGACGTTCATGTGAGAGATCCCCGTTCGGTGAGCTACGGCATGGATGCCACGGTCGTTCGACAGCGGGTGGACCGAGCCGCTTCCGGGCCGGCACCTGCTCGCTGCCCCGGCGGATCCGTCCGCCGAGGCCCCGGGTCGGTCAGGTCCGGGAGGAGCGTTCCGTGTCGGTCTTCAGTCGATCACTTCCGGCCGTCGCCGCCCAGGCGGTTCTCCCGGCAGAAGTACCGTCGGCGATACTTCTGCCGGTGGCTCGCGTCCGGACGAGCCGGACGATCGGGGACACGCACGGTGCACGACGGCACGCCTTCGACGGGGGACTTCGGGCAGCGGTTGCGCACCCTGCGGGTCCGCGCCGGGCTGAGCCAGGAGGCGCTGTCCCACGCGGCCGGGGTGAGCGTCAGGGCCCTGGCCGACATGGAGCGCGGGCGCACCCGGGGGCCTCAGCGCCGTACGGTGCAGGCGCTGGCCGAAGCGCTGGGTGTGGACGGCGACGAGGCGGCGGGCCTGGAGAAGGCCGCCGCCCTCGGCCGTCCACGCCCCCGGCCGGCCACCGGCCCGGCCGACCCCGGCATCCTGGCCCTGCCGCGCGACATCCAGGACTTCACCGCCCGCGGCCCGGCCCTCGCCGGGCTGCTGGAGCTGGCGCTGGGCGCCGGTCCGGACCGGCCGGTGGTCACCGTGGTCGCCGGGCAGCCCGGGCTCGGCAAGACCGCGTTCGCGGTGCACGCCGCGCACCGCCTCGCCCCGCACTTCCCGGACGGGCAGTTCGCGTTGGACCTGCACGGCATGGACCCCGAGCCGACCGCCCCCCGGGACGCGCTGGCCCGGCTGCTCGGCGCGGTGGGGGTCGCCGACGCGGCGATCCCGGCCGGCACCGAGGACCGTGCCGGTCTGTGGCGGTCCCTGGCCGGCGAGCGGCGCCTGCTCCTGCTCCTGGACAACGCGGCCGACGAGGAGCAGGTCGGCCCCCTGCTGCCCGGCACCGGTCCGTCCCTGACCATCGTCACCAGCCGCCATGCCCTGGCGGGTCTGGAGTCCGTCCACCGCGCCGATCTGGCCCTGCTGCGGCGCGAGGAGGCGGTGGAACTGCTGACCCGCATCATCGGCCCGGACCGGGTGCGCGCGGAGGCGCAGGCCGCACGCGACCTCGCCGACCTGTGCGGGCACCTGCCGCTGGCCGTGCGGATCGCCGGCCAGCGGCTCCTCGGCCGGCCGCACGAACGCCTCGGCAAGCTCGTCGCCCGCCTCGCCGCCGAGGGCCGGCGCCTCGACGGCCTCCAGGCCGGAAGCCTGCGGGTGCGGGCCGCCTTCGCGCTCTCCTACCGGCAACTGCCCCCGGAGTCACGGACGGTGCTGCGACGCGCCGCGCTGGCCGCCGGAGCGGACTTCAGCCCCGAGACCGCCGCGCTCCTGGCCGGCCTCTCCTACGACGACACGGTCGCCTGCGCCGAGGAACTGACCGACGCCGGGCTGCTCCAGAGCGATGCCGACACCGAGCGGTACCGCTTCCACGACCTGCTCAGGCTCTACGCGGCCGAGCAGGTGGAGGCCGAGGACGGCCCCGAGGTCCGCGACGCCGCCCTGGACCGGACCGAGTCCTGGATGCTGCGCCGGGCCACCGCCGCCGCGCTGCACTTCGACGTCGACCACGAGAACGCCGACCAGGAAAACACCGGCCCCGAGAACGTCCACCGCGAACGCGTCGCGCCGCAGGGCGATCCGGACCCGGACACGGCGCCCACCGGCCAGGACGAGGCACGGGCCTGGCTGGAGGCCGAACGGGCCCAGTGGCTCGCCGCACTGCGCCGGGCCCATGACGCCGGCCGGCACCGGCAGGTCCTGGACACGGCGGCGGCGATGCACTGGTTCTCCGACCTCACTCAGCACTGGGAACAGTGGGTGGAGGTGTTCCGGCTCTCCTCCGACTCCGCCCGCTCGCTGGGCAGCAGGCGGGAGGAGGCGGTGCACCTCAACTACCTCGCCTGGGCCTGCAACCTGTGCGTGCACGATCCCCACACCGCTCTGGCGAGCGCCGACGCCGCGCTCACGGCGGCCCGCGAGTGCGGGGACCGGCTCCAGGAGGGCTGGGCACTCGGTTACGGCGCGGGCGCACTGAACCGGCTGGGCCACGCGGAGGAGGCCCAGGAACGCCTGCGCGAGGGAGCACGCTGCCTCGCCTCCGAGGAGTCGCCGCAGGGCCGGCTGGCCGAACTGACGGCCCTCAACTCCCTCGGCACCCTGCTGCGCCAGGCCGGACGGGCGTCCGAGGCACTGGACATCCACCGTCGCAGCGAGCGGATCTGCCGCACGGGGATTCCGGACCGGGCAGGGGTTCCGGGCCGGATGGGCCGGGTGCTCGCGTTGTACCACGCGGTCGCCCAGCTGCAGATCGGCAACGATCTGGCGGCCCTGGAACGCTGGCACGAGGCCGAGGAGCCGTTGCGGCAGGCCCTCGCCGCCTTCGACGCCGCGCAGATGCCGGCCTGGACGGAGGGGACCCGGCTGGACCTGGGGCACGTGCTCTGCGCCATGGGGCACCCCGAGGCCCGACAGACACTGCTCGCCGCCCGCGACGCCCTCGCCGCGCTGAGAAGCCCGCGGCAGGGCGAGGCCGCCGCCGCGCTCGACGCGCTCGACGCGGCCATCGCCGGTACCGTCTGACCGCCGGCACGGCCCGCACCGCCTAGCGCAGGAGCAGTTGCAGGCCGCCCACCACCGTGGCCGCGATGACCAGTTGCTCGAAGAGCCGCTGGTCGATCCTGCTCACAGCCCACTTGCCGATCAGCGCACCGGGCACCACGAACACCACGAGCGCGGCGTCCAGGAGCAGCGAACGGCCGTCGATCAGGCCAAGACCGGCGCTGAAGGGCAGCTTGGAGACGTTGACGATCAGGAAGAAGAAGGCCGAGGTACCGAGGAAGCCGAGCTTGCGGAAGCCCGCGGAGAGCAGGTACATCGACATCACCGGGCCGCCCGCGTTGGCGACCATGGTGGTGAAGCCGCCGAGGACACCGTACGAGCGGGCCTTGGCCCGGCCGGCCCGGGAGGTGACCGCGTCCGGCGGCCCGTCCACGTCGGCCCGCCGCCGGCGCCACACCGTCACGCCGGCCATGAACAGCAGGATCACGCCGATCGACGTCCGTACGACCGCGTCGTCGGCCCACACCAGGAACACGGTGCCGACGACCACGCCGACCCCCACCGCCGGGAACAGCCGCCACAGCGTGGGCCAGTGCGCGTGGCGCCGGTAGGTGAGGACGGCCAGGACGTCCCCGGCGATCAGGACGGGCAGCAGGACGCCGGTGGAGGCGCGGGCCGGCAGGACGGCCGCGAAGACCGCCAGGCTGACCGTGTTGGCCCCGCTCACGGCGGTCTTGGAGAAGCCGACGAGCAGGGCCGCGAGGGCGAGGGCGGCGAACTCCCAGCCGGTGAGGTGCCAGAGCGTCATGGTGTCCATTCGGACGCCGATGCTATGCGGACCCGGCCGGTGTCCGTAAGGACCGTCTCGTCAGATGATCACCGACGGCCTGCGTACCGGGCCCGCAGTTCCCGCTTCAGCACCTTCATGCTCGGGCCCAGCGGCAGCGCGTCGGTGAACTCCACCCGGCGCGGGTACTTGTACTTGCCGAGGTGCTGCCGGGACCATTCGGTGATCTCGGCGCCGTCCGGCGTCGCGCCGGGCGCGGGGACGACCACGGCGCACACCTCCTCGCCGTGCAGGTCGTCCGGCAGGCCGATGACGGCGACCTGGGCGATGCCGGGGTGGCGCATCAGCACCTCCTCGACCTCGCGGGGATAGACGTTGTAGCCGCCCCGGATGACGACGTCCTTCTTCCGGTCGACGATCCGCAGGAAGCCCTCGTCGTCCTTGGTGCCGAGGTCCCCGGTGCGGAACCAGCCGTCGACGAGCGCCTCGGCGGTGGCCTCGGGGCGGCCGAGGTAGCCGGAGAAGACGTTGTGGCCGCGCACGACGACCTCGCCGAGCTCGCCGGGCGGCAGCAGTTCGACGCGGTCCTCGGTCTCCGCGCGGGCGATCTCGACGTCCACGCCCCACAGCGGGTGGCCGATGGTGCCGGGCCTGGCGCCGAACACCGGCTGGTTGACGGCCGCCGCGGGCGAGGTCTCGGACAGTCCGTACCCCTCGTAGATCTTCGCTCCGAAGGCCTGCTCGAACCGCTCCAGCACGGCGACGGGCAGGGAGGCGCCGCCGGAGACGCACACCCGCAGCTCGGGCAGGGCGCCGGCCTCGGCCGCCGCGGCGGCGAGGGCGACGAACATGGTGGGCACGCCGTGGAAGGTGTTGACCTTCTCCTCCACCATCAGCTCGATCGCGCGCGCCGCGTCGAAGCGGGGCAGCAGGACGAGGGTCGCCCCGGCCCGCCAGGTGGAGTTCAGGGAGACGGTCTGGCCGAAGGCGTGGAACAGCGGCAGGGCGCCGAGCGCGATGTCGTCGGGGCGGATGTCGTTGGCGTCGAAGGCGTTGACGGTCGCGTTCATCACCAGGTTGAAGTGGCTGAGCACCGCGCCCTTGGGCACGCCGGTGGTGCCGCTGGTGTAGAAGACGACGGCCGGGTCGTCGGCGGCGCGGGTGACGTACGAGGGCAGCGGTTCGGCGTCCGCGGCGAGCTTGCCGAGTTCGTCGCCCAGGACGACGACCCGCACCCCGGCCTTCCGGGCGGCGGCCGCTCCCGTCTCCGCCTGCGCCGGGTGCACCAGCAGCAGGCCGGCGCCGCTGTCGGTGAGGACGTGCTCCACCTCCGCCGGGGACAGCAGCAGGTGGACCGGGACGACGACGGCGCCGGCCGCGGCGATCGCGTAGTACGCCTGCGGGAAGTCGGCGGTGTTCGGCGCCATCAGGGCGACCCGGTCCCCCGGCCGGACGCCCAGGCCCAGCAGGGCGCCCGCCTGGGCGCGGGCCCGCTGCCACACCTCGGCGAAGGTCAGCCGCAGGTCGCCCTCGACCAGCGCCTCCTTGTCGGGACGGCGCCGGGCGTTCTCGGCGAGGATGGCGGCGACGGAGAGGGTTGCCATGGGGTGTTGCTCCGTTTCCTTGCTGCGGCTCTGCAGGGGTCGGGACGGCGGGCGGTCGGGCGGTCGGGCGGTCAGGCCCGTTCGACCAGCACCGCGCTGCCCTGCCCCACGCCGACGCACATGGTGGCGAGTCCGCGGGCGGCGTCGGTGCGCCGCATGCGGTGGAGCAGGGTGGTGAGGATGCGGGCGCCGGAGCAGCCGAGCGGGTGGCCCAGCGCGATGGCGCCGCCGGTGGGGTTGACCAGGTCCGGGTCGATGCCGAGCTGGTCGACGCAGGCGAGGGCCTGGGCGGCGAACGCCTCGTTGAACTCGGCCTCCGCGATGTCGTCGACGCTCCAGCCGGCGCGGGCGAGGACCTTGCGGGTGGCGGGGACCGGGCCGATGCCCATGACGTCCGGGTGGACGCCGGCCGAGCCGCCGGCCACGTAGCGGCCGAGGGACTCCAGGCCCAGGTCGTTCAGGGCCTCCTCACTGACCAGCAGGAGGCCGGCGGCGCCGTCGTTCATCGGGGAGGCGTTGCCCGCGGTGACCGTGCCGCCGGCGCGGAAGACAGGCTTGAGGCGGGCCAGCTTCTCGACGGAGGTGTCCTCGCGGACGCACTCGTCGGTGTCGACGACCACGCCGTCGGGGCGTTCGACGGGCAGGATCTCGGCGTCGAAGTGGCCGTTCTTGCGGGCCTCGGCGGCCAGGCGGTGGCTGCGCAGGGCGAACTCGTCCTGGCGTTCGCGCGACACGTCGTAGCGCGCGGCGACCTCCTCGGCCGTCTCGCCCATGGCCAGCAGGCCGTGCAGGTCCTTCATCGCCGGGTTGACCAGACGCCAGCCGAGCCGGGTGTCGGCGGTCTCGATGCGGTGCGGCAGGGCCTCGTCGGGGCGGGGCAGGACGAAGGGGGCGCGGCTCATCGACTCCGAGCCGCCCGCGAGCACGATGTCGGCCTCGCCCGCGGCGATGGTGCGGGCGGCGGTGGTGACGGCTTCGAGGCCGGAGGCGCACAGCCGGTTCACCGTGGCGCCGGGCACGGTCTCGGGCAGGCCGGCGAGCAGGGCGGCCATGCGGGCGACGTTGCGGTTGTCCTCGCCGGCCTGGTTGGCGGCGCCCCAGTACACGTCGTCGATGCGGGCGGGGTCGAGCGCGGGCACGTCGGCGACCAGGCCGCGGATCACGGTGGCGGCGAGGTCGTCGGGCCGCACGGAGGACAGGGCGCCGCGCAGCTTGCCGATCGGGGTGCGGCGGGCGGCCGCGAAGTGGACGGGACGCACGGGGTGACTCCTGACCGTCGTCGCTCGGTCGCCGGGCGGTGTGCCGCCGGGCCGACCTCCGCGAGTCTTCTTCCTTCATTCCCGCAGCCGAAATTAGCACTGCTAGTTTTGGACTATAGACCTCCGTCCGCCTCCCTGGGAAGATCCTGCGGGTGACCTGCACCGACGCAGCTGGAGGAGACATGTCCGAGGCCCGCGAGCACGTCCTGTCCGGTACCCGGGGGCGGATCGCCGTCCGTGAATGGCCCGCCGAGCGGCCCCGGTACGCGGCGCTGCTGGTCCACGGGTACGGGGAGCACTCCGGCCGCTACGAGGAGGTCGCCGGCGTCCTGACGTCGCACGGCGCGGCCGTCTACGCCCCCGACCACATGGGGCACGGCGCGTCGGACGGCGAGCGGGTGCTGATCGAGGACTTCGAGGACGTGGTCACCGACGTGCACGCCGTGGCGGAACTCGCCCGGACCGCCCACCCCGGCCTGCCCGTCGTCGTGATCGGCCATTCCATGGGCGGCCTGATCGCCTCCCGCTACGCCCAGCGCCACCCCGGCGGACTGACCGCGCTGGTGCTGTCCGGCCCGGTCATCGGCGACTGGGAGCTGCCGCGCCGCCTGCTCGCCCTGGACGAGATCCCCGACACCCCGATCAGCCCCTCCTCGCTCTCCCGGGACCCGGCGGTCGGCGCGGCGTACGCGGCGGACCCGCTGGTGTGGCACGGCCCGATGAAGCGGCCGACGCTGGAGGCCTTCGTCCGGACGCTGGAGACCGTCGCCGAGGGCGGTGACGTCGGCCGGCTGCCGCTGCTGTGGGTGCACGGCGACGACGACCGGCTGGTGCCGCTGCCCGGCAGCCGCGTCGGCGTCGAGCGGCTCAGCGGCGGCGACCTCACCGAGCGGATCTACCCGGGCGCCCGGCACGAGGTCTTCAACGAGACCGACCGGGAGGAGGTGTTCACGGACGTCACGCGCTTCCTGGACGGCGTGCTCGCCCGCTGAGCGGCCGGGGCGTTTGCCCATGTGTCCCATGGGCACCCGCGGCCGCATGGAGTGGTTGCGCCGCGCCGCCCGCGTGGGTGAGGACACCGAACCGTTCCTCCCGGTGGGCACGGCCGGACCGGCCCTGCGGGACATCGCGGCCGCCGAGCGCGTCTGTGCCCGGTGACCGGTGACCGCCCCGTGCCTGGCACTGGCCCTGGAGACGGGACAGGCGTCGGGCGTGTGGGAAGGCACCCGCGAGGAGGAGCGCGTCGCTCTGCTCCGTATCCCCGGAGACCGGGCGGCGGGGGACGGTGGGCGCGCCGCGCGACTGCCCTGACGCCGCGCCCACGCACATCCGCACGACGAAAGAGGGGCACCATGGCCGACGCCCACGAACTCGACGCGCTGTGGGAGGACTTCCACCGCGTGGTGAACATGACGTCCGCCGAGCTCGCGGACTGGCTCCGGGTACGGGACTCCGGCGAGCTGACCGAACCACTGCCGGACGACGCGGGCCCGCCGCTCGGGCAGCACGTCCTCGCGATCCTGCAGAAACGGCGCACGGACCTGACGGAGGACGACCTGCGCGCCATGCGCAAGGTCGTGGACACCGTGACCTCGCAGACGGACCTGGAGAACGAGCCCCAGGCCGACGACACCCGGCTCAGGCACCGGCTGATGACGATCGGCCACGACCCGCTGAAGCCGTAGGGCCACGCCGAGCGCGACGCCCCGACGGCCGGGGAACGGCCCGTGCTTCGACGGCGCCCCGGGCCGGGCCGCTCGGCCGACGGCCGCGCCGTCACCCGGACGGCCCCGTGCGCTGGTGCCCCCATCGCCGTGGTGATGCCCTGAGGACACCGTGTCACGTCCTCCAGGAGGCATCCGCGATGAGCCGTCGTCCGTCCCACCCCGTCCGTCTCCTCGCCTCCGCGCTCGCGGCCGGCGCGCTGCTGGCCACGGCGGCCTGTTCGGACGACGGCGGTGCGTCGGGCGCCGCCTCGGACACCGCCGCCGGGGAGGCCGCCAGGGCCGCGTCGCCCGCCGTCGCCGAACAGGACGCGGCGCGAAAAGCACCCACCGGATCCCCCACAGGCTCGCCCACCGGATCCCCGACCGGCTCCTCCACGGCCTCCCCGTCCCCCTCGCCCTCGGCCCTCACCGAGTCCGGCGCGAAGGCCGCGCTGATCACGGAGGCGGACGTGGAGGACGACTGGAACCAGGTGCAGGACGCGGACAAGTGGCACGACCACCTGCTCGTCGGCAAGGTCGACGTGGCCGCCTTCCTCTCCGCGAAGGCCGACGCCGCGGAGTGCCAGCAGCTGCTCGACCGGCTCTACTCCGGCGATCTGCTGGGCAAGCCGTCCGGGGCGTCGGCGCTCACCGGTTTCGAGCAGGGCGACTCCCGGCTGCTGGAGCAGGTCGCCGCCTACCACCGCACCCAGCTGGACACCTCCCTGAAGTGGATGGCCTCGCTGCCGCAGACCTGCGACCAGTTCACCGCGACCGACGGCTCCGGTGACAAGCGGACGGTGCAGGTGACCGAGGCCTCCGTGCCGAAGGTGGGCGACGCCCGCGCGGGCGTGCACGTGACGGTGCAGGGCACCGCCGGCGGCAACCCCGCGACCCTCACCCTGGACGTCGCCGCCGTGCGCGTCGGCATCAACGCCGTCGCCGTCACGGGCGGCGGCCTGAACGGCGGCGCGACCGACTCCGTGCAGCAGGCGACGCAGCAGGGCACCGAACGGCTGAAGACCGTCCTGGCGGGCAAGACCCCCTCCCCGCAACCCGGCAACCTCGACTGACCGCGCCGCCGAGCACCCGCCCCGCGTCCTCGGGCGCGGGGCGGCGCCGCGCGTCCTCGCCGGATCCCGGGACACCGTGATCGACCGGGCGGCACAATGGTCCGCGACGGGCGGCGCACGCGCGAAGCCCGGTGGGTACCGCATTCCGTCCCGCCAGGGAGGACGTATGACCACGCTCGCCGACCCCGTCCCCGGCGGACGCCCCGGTGACGCCGAGCGGGCCGCCTCGCTGAGCGGTGAGCTGTCCGGGCGGGGCGTGCACGGTGTCGTCCTGGCGTACGTCGACACCGCCGGGATCGGCCGGGTGAAGACCGTGCCCACCGCGAAGCTCGCCTCGGCCGCGGCCTGGGGCGTCGGGATGTCACCGGTGTTCGACACCTTCCTCGCGAACGACGCGATCGTCACGACGGACGTCCTCGGCTCCCCGGACGGCGACCTGCGCCTCTACCCCGACCTGGACCGGCTGACCGTCCTCGCGGCGCAGCCCGGCTGGGCGTGGGCGCCGGTGGACCGGATCACGCAGGAGGGCGAGCCGCATCCGGCGTGCGGGCGGACCGTCCTGCGCCGGACGGTGAGGGAGGCCGCCGAGCGGCACGGGGTCTCGTTCAAGGCCGCCGTCGAGATCGAGTGGGTCCTCGGCCGGGGCGACACGCCCGATGACGCGTTCGTGCCCGCGGTGACGGGGCCGGCGTACGGGGCGACCCGGCAGGTCGAGCTGAGCGACTGCGCCGCCGATCTGCTGGCCGCCCTGGCGGCGCAGGGCGTGGACGTGGAGCAGCTCCATCCCGAGTACGCGGCGGGGCAGTTCGAGGTCTCGGTGGGCGCCCTCGACCCGGTGGCGGCGGCCGACCGCAGCGTCCTGGTGCGCCAGACGATCCGGGCGGTGGCCCGGCGGCACGGGATGCGGGTCTCCTTCTCCCCCGCGGTGTCGGCGCGGGGCGTCGGCAACGGCGGTCATCTCCACCTCTCGGCCTGGCGGGACGGGCGGAACCTGCACGCGGGCGGTGCGGGCCGGTACGGCATGACGGCCGAGGCCGAGTCGCTGGTCGCCGGGGTGCTCGCCCACCTGCCGGGGCTCACCGCGGTGACCGCGCCGAGCCCGGCCAGCCGTCTGCGGCTCAGACCGTCCCAGTGGGCCGGGGTGTTCACCGCGTGGGGCCGCGAGACCCGCGAGGCGGCCCTGCGCGTGGTCACCGGCACGGCCGGGGTGCGCGACCGGGCGGCGAACCTGGAGGTCAAGCCGGTCGACCTGGCCGCCAATCCGTATCTCGCGCTCGCCTGCACGATCGCCGCGGGGCTGGACGGCCTGGCCTCGTCCACGCCCCTGCCCGAGGAGATCACCGGCGACCCGGCGCGGCTCGACGCGGCCGAGGCGACGGCCCGGGGTGTGCGCCGGCTGCCGCTCTCGCTCGCGGAGTCGGTCGAGGCGTTCCGCGCGGACGACGTGCTCCGCAGCGCGCTGGGACCGGTCCTGGCCGACGCGGTGACCGCCGTACGGCACGGGGAGGTCGCGGCGGTCGACGGGCTGGACGACGACCGGGTGGCGGCGGCCTACCGCTGGGTGTACTGACATGGCCCCGGGCCCCGTCCACGAGACCCTCGCCGCCCTGCATCTGGTCGACCACCACTGCCACGGTGCCGTCACCGACGACCTGGACCGGGCGGGCTTCGCGTCCCTCCTCACCGAGGGCGAGGCGTGGCCCGGCGTCTCCCCCTTCGACAGCCCCGTCGGTCTCGCCGTCCGCCGGCACTGCGCGCCCCTGCTGGACCTGCCGCGCCACGCACCGCCCGACGCGTACCTGGCCCGGCGGTCCGAGCTCGGCGCCGCCGAGGTGAACCGGCGGTTCCTGCGCGCCGCGGGCACGGACGTGTTCTGCGTCGACACCGGGTACGCCCCGCACCGCATCACCACGCCCGCCGAGCTGGCCGGGGCGGCGGGCGCGGCGGCGTACGAGGTCGTCCGGCTGGAGGGCGTCGCGGAGGCGGTGGCGGCCGGTGGCGTGGAGCCGGACGCGTACGCGGAGGCGTTCCGCACGGCCGCGTGGGAGGCGGTGCGGCGGCCGGGCGTGGTGGGCGTGAAGTCGGTGGCCGCCTACCGCACCGGCTTCGACCTCGACCCGGCCCGCCCGTCGGCCGGGGAGGTGACGCGGGCCGCCCGGACCTGGCTGGCGCGCGGCGGCCGGCTCGACGACCCGGTGCTCGTACGGCATCTGCTGTGGACCGCCGTCGACCTCGGACGGCCGCTGCAGCTGCACACCGGGTTCGGCGACAGCGACATCCGCATGCACCGCGTCGACCCCACCCATCTGACCGACTGGCTCCACCTGACCGCCGGGACGGTCCCGGTCCTGCTGCTGCACTGCTGGCCCTACCAGCGGCAGGCGGCCTACCTGTCGGCGGTCTTCGAGCGGGTGTACCTCGATGTGGGCCTCACCCTGCACCACGTCGGCCCCGCCCGGGCGGGGGCGGTCCTGGCGGAGGCGCTGGAGATCACGCCCTTCCGCAAGCTGCTGTACAGCTCCGACGCCTACGGGGTGGCCGAGTTCCACCACCTCGGGGCGCTGTCCTTCCGGCAGGGGCTCGCCGGGCTGCTCCAGGAACGGGTGGACGCCGACGAGATCGCCCTGCCGGACGCGCTGCGCATCGCGCGCTGGACGGGACGCGACAACGCACGCCGGGTGTACGGGCTGCCCGGCGATCCCCCGGACGACGGCTGAGCGGCGTGGGGACGGTCACAGTCCCGGAGCGGCGCCCAGGAAGCACGAGACGCTGAAAGTATGATCAAGCGATGTCTGACATGACCGAAACCACGCCGGGCTGGCTGACGACCGACGAACTCGAGATGGCGCGCGCCCGCATGCCGATCCTGTACGTCGAGGCCGTGCCCGTGCGCGTCGACGACAGCGGTGAAGTCACCAGCGTGGGTCTGCTGCTGCGCATCGGGCCCGACGGCACGGTCAGCCGGACGCTGGTCTCCGGCCGGGTGCTGCACCACGAGCGGGTCCGCGACGCGCTGCTGCGCCATCTGGAGAAGGACCTCGGCCCGGTGGCGCTGCCCCGGGTGCCGTCCTCGCTGCAGCCCTTCACGGTGGCGGAGTACTTCCCCACGCACGGTGTCACGCCGTACCACGACCCGCGGCAGCACGCGGTCTCCCTCGCCTACGTCGTGCCGGTGACGGGCGACTGCCGGCCCCGGCAGGACGCGCTGGACCTGGTGTGGTTCAGCCCGCGGGAGGCCCTGTCCGAGGCGGTGCAGAGCGAGATGCCGGGTGGGCACGGAGTGTTGCTGAAGCAGGCGCTGGCGCATGTGGGGTGCGTGATCTGACGGGTCCGGCACCGCGTGAGGGCCCGGCGGGCATCGGCCTGCCGGGCCCTCACCCGTCTCCGGAACCGACGGACGACCGCCGAGAACCGACAGAAGGGTCCCGCGGGCTTTCGCCCGCGAAGACCCTTCGCTCTGTCGGGACGACAGGATTTGAACCTGCGACCCCTTGACCCCCAGTCAAGTGCGCTACCAAGCTGCGCCACGTCCCGTTGCCCGTGTGACCTGGGGTTTCCCCTGGCCGAACGCGCAGGAAAACCATACCGCACTCGGGCCGGTGGTCGCGCACCGCTTTTCGCCGCGGCCGGCGCCCCGCGGCTCAGCCCCCGGCCGGGAGCCCCAGCCGGGGGTGCGCCTCCAGCAGGCGGGAGGGGGCGGCCTGGCGCCAGGAGTCGGCGAGGACGTCGCGCAGCTCGTCCTCGCCGTCGAGCACGGCGAGGCGCACCCGCACCCACGCGAACTGGGCCTCGTGACCGGCGATCCAGAACTTGTCCGGCTCGGCCAGCACCAGTTCGGCGCGCTCCTCCTTGGGGCAGCGCACCGCCATGGAGGTCTCGTCCTCGGGCAGCGTGGCGAACATCTTGCCCGCGACCCGGAACGTGGGCATGCTCCAGGCGGTCTTCTCCGTGGTGTCCGGCAGGGACAGGGCGATACGGCGTACGTCTTCGGCATCCGGCATGTCAGGCACCGTAGCCGCCGCCACTGACACCCGGCGGGGAGTCACCGTCGGCCGCGAGGGCGCCGACCTGCTTGAAGTAGAGGGTCGTCGGCCGCAGCACCCCGTCCGGGCTCGCCGCGTAGTCGGGGATCGTCCCGGCCCGCGTCCACCCGGCGGAGCGGTAGAGGTGCTCGGCGGGGCTGCCGGTCTCGGTGTCCAGGTGGAGCAGGGTGATGCCGGTCCGGGCGGCGGCCTCCTCGGCGACGGCCAGCAGCCGTCGGCCGAGTCCGCGGCCTCGGGCGTCGCGGGACACCATGAGTTTCACCAGCTCGGCGCGGTGGCGGCTGTTGGGTTTGTCGGGCAGGGCGAGGCTCACCGTCCCGGCCACCCGGTCCCCTTCGTGCGCCACCCATACGGCGAGCCGCCCGGCGGCCACGGCGACGGCCCGCTCCCGCCACCAGGCGAGGGCCTCGTCGTGGCCGAGCGGCGCCAGGAAGCCGACGGAGGCGCCGCCGTCCACGGTGTCGGCCAGCAGGTCGGCCAGCTCCTCCAGCAGCGCGGTCAGCCGGGTCCCGTCGACGCGGGTGACGATCACGGCAGCACCACCGCCAGCACGTAGCGCGCGTCCGCCGGTCCGGCGCACCGGAACCGGGTCGGTCCCCACACCCGCAGCCGCAGGCAGTCGCCGGTGGCGAGCCGGTGCACGGTGTCCTGCGCCGTCACCTCCAGCGTCCCTTCCAGGACCCAGATGTGCTGTTCGAGGCCGGGCACGGGGGGCCGGTCGTAGGCGATGTCGGCGCCGGCGGTGAGCCGCCCCTCGACGAGTTCGCCGCGCAGGCCCGCATGCGGCGGGGACACCGATCTGCGGACGAATCCGGCGGCGCGGTCCTCCCACAGCGGCTGCTCACCGGCGCGCACCAGCGGCGCCGGTTCCGCCTCGACCTCGCCGAGCAGCCGGGACATGGTCCGCCCGTACACCGCGCACAGGCGGTTCAGGACGGACGCGGTGGGGCTGATCTCCGCCCGCTCGGCCCGGGACAGGGTGGACCGGCTCACCCCGCTGCGCTCCGCCAGCTCACCCAGCGACCAGCCGCGCTCGGCCCGCAGCTCGGCGAGCCGCGCGCCGATCCGGACGTCGACGGGGTCCGGTACGGGGACGGACCCGCGCACCGTCTCAGACTGTTTCATATCCGGGATGCTATCCCAGATGAGAAACGCGGTTCACTCGGCTCCGGAACGCCCGCCGAACGCGCTCAGCGTGCGCTCCAGCATCGGCAGCGCCCGTACCACCCGCTTCGACCTGATCAGCAGGTCCCAGGCGGGCTCGAACTTCTTCCAGCCCCCGGCGTACGCGAGGTGCCGCAGCCGCTCGTGCGCGCCGGGCTGGGCCGCCGAGCCCCGCCAGATGCTGGACCAGCGGTAGAAGTCGCGGTAGGCCCGCCAGTAGCCCTCCTCCAGCTGTTCGGCCGTCATGCCCCTGGGCCGGTGGACGACGTGGCGGGTGTCGTACAGGTCCCAGTCGCGGTGCAGGATGCGGCCCTCGGACTCCAGTTGCCGCCACAGCCCGGTCGACGGGTAGGGCGTCATGATGTGGAAGGTGGCCGTCTCGACGCCCTGTTCGACCGCCCACTCGACCGTCCGGTCGAAGACGTCGGGGCCGTCCTGGTCGAGCCCGAAGACGAAGCTGGCGTTGACCATCACCCCCGCGTCGTGCAGGCGCCGTACCGCCGCCCCGTAGTCCGTGCCGATGTTCTGGTTCTTGCGGCGCTCGGCGAGGTTGGCGTCGTTGACGGTCTCGAAGCCGACGAAGAGGCTGCGCAGCCCCGCCTCGGCCGCCCGCTCCAGCAGGCCCGGTTTCAGGACGGAGTTGACCGTGCCGGCCGCCTGCCACAGCCGGCCCATGCCCTTCATGCCGTCGAAGAGGGCCTCGGCGAAGCGCGGGTTGCCGAGGAGGTGGTCGTCGAGGAAGTAGAGGTGGCGGCCGGGCAGGCGCTCGATCTCGGCGAGGGCGTCGTCGACGGCCTGGGTGTAGAAGGACTTGCCGCCCTCGAAGAAGGCGTCCTTGTAGCAGAAGTCGCAGTGGTGCGGGCAGCCGCGCGAGACGACGAGGGAGTTGGGGACGAGGTAGAGGTGACGCTTGATCAGGTCGCGGCGCACCGGGGGCAGTCCGGCGAGGGTGCGCCGGGTGGAGTCGTAGCGGCGGGCCGGTACGCCGTCGCGGAAGTCCTTCAGGAACAGCGGCCAGGTGTCCTCGCCGGGGCCGGTGAAGACGGTGTCGGCGTGGGCCGCCGCCTCGTCGGGCAACGAGGTGACGTGCAGGCCGCCCATGGCGACGTGGGCGCCGCGGGCACGGAAGTGGTCGGCGATCTCGTAGCCGCGCCGCGCCGAGGTGATGTACGGCTGGATCACCAGCAGGTCGGGGGTGGGCATGGCGGGCAGGTCGAGGCGTTCCACGTGCTCGTCGTGGAGGGTGACCTCGTCGTCGGGGTCCAGGTAGCCGGCGAGGGTGGCGAGGCCGAGCGGCGGGAACAGCGAGTACTTGATGGGCCGGAACAGCGGGCTCGTCGCCTCGGTCAGGGCCGGGAGGATCATCGTCACGCGCATGACAGCCCAGACTGCGGGGGCCGGGTGGCCGGTTCCCGACGGCCGGCCGGCGTCTCGGCGCGCGGCGCCCCTACCGTTCGGCGACCGCCTCCAGCGCGTCCAGCACCGGACGGATCAGGGGATGCCCCTCGGCTCCCCGGCGTACGGCCGCGAAGACCCGGCGGGTGGGGGCTACGCCGTCGACGGGGCGGACCACCACGCCGGCCAGATCCATTCCGAGCAGCGCCGAGCGCGGGACGAGCGCCACGCCCGCGTCGGCCGCGGCGAGGGACACCACCGCGCGGAAGTCGTCCGAGGAGTGTTCGAGGCGGGGCTGGAAACCGGCGGCCTCGCAGGCCAGGACGACCACGTCGTGGCAGGGGTTGCCGGGGTAGGGGCCGATCCACGGGTCCTTGGCCAGCTCCGCGAGCGGCACCTCCGCGGCGTCGGCGAGGCGGTGGGTGACCGGCACGACGGCGTCGAACGGTTCCGCGTACAGCGGGACGTGGGTCAGCCGCGGGTCGTCGGCGGACGGCGCCCCCCGGTACTCGACGGCGACCGCCACGTCGACCTGGCGGTCCAGGACCATCGGCAGGCTGGCGTCGCCCTCGGCGTCCCGGACACGGATGCGGATGCCCGGCGCCGACCGGGCGAGGCGGGCCAGCGCGGGCGCGACGACGAGGGTGATGCCGGTCGCGAAGGAGGCGACCATGACCGTGCCGGCCTCGCCCGAGCTGTACGCGGCCAGCTCGGCCTCGGCCCGCTCCAGCTGGGCGAGGACGGCGTTGGTGTGGCTGAGCAGGATCTCGCCGGCCGGGGTCAGCCGTACGCCCCTGGCGCCGCGCTCGACCAGGCGGTGCCCGGTCTCCTGTTCCAGGGCGGTCAGCTGCTGGGAGACCGCCGACGGGGTGAGGTAGAGCGCGGCGGCGGCCGCCGTCACGGTGCGGTGGTCCGCCACCGCTCGGAGGATGTGCAGCCGCCGCGCTTCGATCACGGGACCGATTCTCTCAGGCCGGACGCCGCGGGCCGGACGGTGCCGGCCCGGCCTGCGTCAGGCGCCCAGCTCCCCTCGTGCCGCCACGAAGGCGTCCACCGCGCGGTTCACGTCCTCGGTGGAGTGCGCGGCGGACAGCTGCACGCGGATGCGGGCCTGGCCCTGCGGGACGACCGGATAGGAGAAGCCGATCACGTACACCCCGCGCTCCAGCAGCAGCTCGGCCATGCGGCCCGCCTCCGCCGCGTCCCCGATCATCACCGGCGCGATGGCGTGGTCGCCGGGGAGGACGTCGAAGCCCTCCTCGGTCATCCGTCGGCGGAACAGGGCCGTGTTCTCGGCGAGGCGGACGCGCAGGTCGTCGGCCGACTCCAGCAGGTCGAGCACCTTGAGCGAGGCGGCGGCGATCACCGGGGCCAGGGTGTTGGAGAAGAGGTACGGCCGGGAGCGCTGGCGCAGCAGGGCGACGATCTCGGCGCGGGCGGCGACGTAGCCGCCGGAGGCGCCGCCGAGGGCCTTGCCGAGGGTGCCGGTGATGATGTCGACGCGGTCCATGACGCCGTGCAGCTCGGGGGTGCCGCGTCCGCCGGGGCCGACGAAGCCGACGGCGTGCGAGTCGTCGACCATGACCATGGCGTCGTAGCGGTCGGCGAGGTCGCAGATCTCGGCGAGCGGGGCGACGTAGCCGTCCATGGAGAAGACGCCGTCGGTGACGATCAGCTTGCGGCGGGCGTCGCCGGCGGCCTTGAGCTGCGCCTCCAGGTCGGTCATGTCGCGGTTGGCGTAGCGCAGGCGCCTGGCCTTGGACAGGCGGATGCCGTCGATGATCGAGGCGTGGTTCAGGGCGTCGGAGATCACCGCGTCCTCGGGGCCGAGGAGGGTCTCGAAGACGCCGCCGTTGGCGTCGAAGCAGGAGGAGTAGAGGATCGTGTCCTCCTGGCCGAGGAACGCGGAGAGGCGTGCCTCCAGCTCCTTGTGGACCTCCTGGGTGCCGCAGATGAAGCGGACGGACGCCATGCCGTAGCCCCAGCGGTCCAGCGCCTCGTGGGCGGCGGCGACGACCTCGGGGTGGTCGGCGAGGCCGAGGTAGTTGTTGGCGCAGAAGTTGAGGACCTCGCCGGGCCGGCCGCCGGCGGTGACGTTCACGGTCGCGGACTGCGGGGTGCCGATGACGCGCTCGGGCTTGTGCAGGCCGGCGGCGCGGATCTCGTCGAGGGTGGCGCGCAGGTCGTCGCGCACGGAGTCGAACATCTCAGAAGCTCCTTGGAAAGCAGGTGACTTACGCGGTGACTTACGCGGTCCAGTCGAGGATGACCTTGCCGCCCCTGCCGCTGGCGGCGTCGGCGAAGGCCGCCTCGAAGTCGCGGTGGCCGTAGCGGCCGGTGATCACGGGCGCGAGGTCGAGGCCGCCTTCGAGCAGCACCGACATGGCGTACCAGGTCTCGAACATCTCGCGGCCGTAGATGCCCTTGATCGTGATCATCGAGGTGACGATCCGGGCCCAGTCGACGGGGAACTCCTCGGAGGGCAGGCCGAGCATCGCGATGCGGCCGCCGTGCGTCATGTTGGCGATCATGTCGCGCATCGCCTCGGGGCGGCCGGACATCTCCAGACCGATGTCGAAGCCCTCGCGCAGGCCCAGTTCGCGCTGTCCGTCGGCGATGGTCGCCTCGGCCACGTTCAGGGCGAGGCTCACGCCGACCTTGCGGGCCAGCTCCAGGCGTTCCTCGCTCACGTCGGTGATCACGACGTTGCGGGCGCCCGCGTGCCGGGCCACGGCGGCGGCCATCAGGCCGATCGGTCCGGCGCCGGTGACGAGGACGTCCTCGCCGACCAGCGGGAAGGACAGGGCGGTGTGCACGGCGTTGCCGAACGGGTCGAAGATCGCGGCGACGTCGAGGTCGACGGGGACGCGGTGCACCCAGACGTTGGCGGCGGGCAGGGCGACGTACTCGGCGAACGCCCCGTCCCGGCCGACGCCGAGGCCGACCGTGGCGCGGCACAGGTGGCGCCGTCCGGCCAGGCAGTTGCGGCACTTGCCGCACACGAGGTGCCCTTCGCCGCTGACCCGGTCGCCGGCCTTGACGTCGGTGACGTCCCGCCCGGTCTCGACGACCTCGCCGACGAACTCGTGCCCGACGACGAGCGGGGTGCGGATGGCCTGTCGCGCCCAGCCGTCCCAGGCCCGGATGTGCAGGTCGGTGCCGCAGATGCCGGTGCGCAGCACCTTGATGAGCACGTCACCGGGTCCCACGGCGGGCTCGGGGACGTCCGCGAGCCGGAGCCCGGGCTCCGCCTTCTCCTTGACCAGCGCCTTCAACGCAACGGCTCCTGACGGGTGTGGTCCCGGCGCGGGGCATGCCGAAGCGGCCCGCGTCCGGGGAGGGAAGTGGAATCGCACAGCAATCTGCCGTACGGCACCGTCCCCGGTCCATCGAGCCTTTCTTAAGCCCGGCCGCAGCTTTCCTTCACGCCCCGCGCGCCGGCCGTGCCGCTCCTCGGCGGCTCACAGCGGCAGCCCGTCCTCGGCGCTGCGCTCGATGCGCCGTACGAGGTCGGCGGCCGATGCCTTGACGGTCTCCAGGCCCGCCTTCCCCCAGGTCCGGGGCCGCACATCGGCGACGGACACCGTGCCCAGCACCGTGCCCGTGCTGTCGACGAGCGGTGCGCCGAGGTAGGAGTGGATGCCGAACTCGTCGACGACGGCGTTGCCCGCGAAGCGCGGGTAGTCGCGCACGTCCTCCAGGACCAGCGCTCTGCGCCGGGCCACCACGTGGGGGCAGAAGCCGTGGTCGCGGGGCTGGACGCGGCCGAACTCGGGACTGGTGCCGTCGCCCCGCCGCACCGGAGGGACCTCGGGCACCCGCAGGCCCGCGAAGAACTGGCCGCCCTCGACCAGGAAGTTGACCATCGCGTACGGCGCCTCGACGAGCCCCGCGAGATGGGCCGCGAAGGTGTCGAGGGCCGGGTCCGGGCGTTCCGCCAGGCCGAGCCGGCGCAGTCGGCGCACCCGGGCGGGGGCCTCCCGGTCCTCGGGGGTGAGCAGCAGACGTCCGGCCGGGCGCGGCGGGTCGTAGCTCATGGGCGGGCTCCGTCACTGTGGACGTGCGTCATGTGCGGCTCCGGTGGTGGTGGGTGCGGGACGGTGTGCGCGGGGTCGCCCGGGCGTCACCTGACGCCGTACCCCGTCGTGGAGGCGGGTGTGTGGGCGATGAGGTGGCGTACGAGGGTGAGCAGCGTCTGCACGCCGGAGCTGGAGATCCGGGCGTCGCAGCGCACGACGGGGATCTCGGGATGGAGGTCCATGGCCGCGCGCACCTCCTCGGGGTCGTAGCGGTGGGCGCCGTCGAACTCGTTGATCGCGACGACGAAGCCGAGGCCGCGTTCCTCGAAGAAGTCGACGGCGGCGAAGGACTCCTCCAGGCGCCGGGTGTCGGCGATGACCACCGCCCCGAGCGCGCCCTCGCACAGCTCGTCCCACATGAACCAGAACCGTTCCTGGCCGGGGGTCCCGAACAGGTACAGAACGTGCCGCGGGTCGAGGGTGATGCGGCCGAAGTCCATGGCCACGGTGGTTTCGAGCTTGTTCTCGATGCCGTCGAGGCGGTCGGTCGCGGCGCTGACGGTGGTGAGCAGTTCCTCCGTGCTCAGCGGTGCGATCTCGCTGACGGCGCCGACGAAGGTCGTCTTGCCGACGCCGAACCCGCCCGCCACGAGGATCTTCAGCGCGGTGGGGAACGGGTCGGTGGCGTCGTCGTGGCCGTGGCCGTGGTCAGAGCTGTCGTCGTAGTCCATCGAGCACTGCCTCCAGAAGGGCCCGGTCCGTGGGGTCGTGGTGGAACGCGGCGGGGGGTTTGGTGGTCAGCGCGCCGCAGTCGACGAGGTCCGACAGCAGCACCTTGGTGACCGCGACCGGCAGCCTCAGGTGAGCGGCGAGCTCGGCGACCGGGAGGGGCGCCCGGCACAGGTCGAGGGCCTGCGCGTGCTCGGGTCCGAGGTAGCCGAGGGGGGTCGCCCCGGTGGCCATCACCTGGGACATCAGGTCGAGCGCGACGGTGGGCCGGGTACGGCCGTTGCTGACGGTGAAGGGGCGCACCAGCCGTCCGGCGGCATCGTCGAGCCAGGGCCCGTCGCCGGCCGCGGCCACCCTCAAGGCCTCATCGCCGGGGGTTCGGCGGCGTGCTGCCGGGGCGCGGTGACCAGGTAGGGGCGGACGCTCTTGACCAGCATCGCCATCTCGTAGCCGAGCACGGCCGCGTCGGCCTCGCGGCCGGCCAGTACGGCGAGGCAGGTGCCGGAACCGGCGGTGGTGACGAAGAGCAGGGTCGAGTCGAGTTCGACGACGACCTGCCGTACGTCTCCGCCGTCACCGAACCGGACGCCGGCGCTGCGGCCGAGGGAGTACAGGCCGGAGGCCAGGGCCGCCATGTGGTCGGCGCTGTCCGCGTCCAGGCCGTGGACGGACTTCACCAGTCCGTCGCAGGACAGGAGCACCGCACTGGTGGTGTGCGGTACGCGCTGCACGAGGCCGCTCATCAGCCAGTCGAGGTCGGACACGTGGCCGGTCGGCGCATCGCTCGCCATGGTGGATCGACTCCTTGGGGTACGAAGGTCTGCGGGAGCGCTGGTCGTGGGGGTGGGTGCGGGCAGGGGTGCTGTCATCCGGCCGGTCCGCTCCCGTCGTGCGGGGCGGTGCGGCCGGCGCGGGGCGCGGGCAGGCGGTGCGCTTCGGGGAGCGCGGTGCGGGGCGGTTCCGTGGGTGTCGGCTCCAAGGAGGCCTGCTCCTCGTACTGTTGGGCCTCGGCGAGGCCGACGCCACGCTGGAAGGCCGCCATCAGGCCGGGGTCGTGACCGACGGGGTTCTCCGGGTCGGTCTCCGGGCGCGGCGCGGGACCGCCGCGCAGCTGCGGCGCGATGTGCTCGTGGGCGCGGCGGCGGGGCAGCCGGGGCTTGCCCATGATGCCGCGCACGGCGCTGTGCCGCGGGACGGGCGGGGTGGCCGCGTGCTCGGCGAGGGCGCCCCGGTCACCGGGCCGGATCCCCGGCACGGCGGCGGCCGGGTTGGCCCGGTTCTCGCGGGCGCGGCGCACGGGCAGCGGCACGGGTGCCCCGGTCTCCGCCGTCGGGGGCGCCAGGGTCCCGGAAGACATCGGCGCACCGGGGGCGGGCTCCCGGGAGGCCGGTACGGCGGAGGCGGACGCCGCGGGGCCGGATGCGGCGGGAGCGGGCACGGGCGCCGCGGGCGCGGGCGACAGGGGGGTGGCCGGCGGTCGGGGCTGCCGCGGGGGCGGGACGAGCGACGGCGCGGGCCCCGGGGTCTCCTGCGGCAGTCCTCCGGCGGCCGGGACGTCCGGCGCCGTGCCCAACAAGGCCTGCGGGACGACCAGTACGGCCTGGACCCCGCCGTAGATGTTGCTCTGCAGCCGTACGGTGATCCCGTGCCGTCTGGCGAGCTGCGAGACCACGTACAGCCCGATGCGGCCGTCCGCCAGCAGGCGGGCGACGTTGACCTGGTCGGGGTCGGCGAGCAGGGCGTTCATCCGGTTCTGCTCGGCGACGGGCATGCCGAGTCCGCGGTCCTCGACCTCCACGGCGAGGCCCGAGGTGACGAGGCCGGCCCGCATCAGCACCTGGGTCTGCGGGGCGGAGAACAGGGTGGCGTTCTCGACGAGTTCGGCCAGCAGGTGGATGACGTCGGCGACGGCGTGGCCGCGCAGGGTGCCCTCGACCGGCGGGACCAGCCGGACACGGGAGTACTGCTCGACCTCGGCGATGGCCGAACGGAGCACCTCGGTCATGTCCACCGGGTTGCTCCACTGCCGGCGGGAGACGGCGCCGCCGAGCACGGCGAGGTTCTCGGCGTGGCGGCGGATGCGGGTGGCGAGGTGGTCGACGTGGAAGAGGCCCTTGAGGAGGTCGGGGTCCTCGATCTCGTTCTCCAGCTCGTCCAGGAGGGAGATCTCGCGGTGGACGAGGGACTGCAGGCGCCGGGCGAGGTTGACGAAGACCTCCAGCTTCTGTTCGCTGCCGGTCTGGCTGGAGAGCTGGGCGGCCCGGACGACGGCGGTGACGGCGCCGTCGTGGGCGCGGGAGAGGTCGGCGGCGAGCAGTTCGAAGTCGTCGGCGTCGTCCGGCGGTCCGCCGCGCGGCGTGCGCCGGGACGGGGTCTCGCCGCGGCGCAACGCCTCGACCACGGCACGCAGGTCGTCCTCCCGGCGCGCGGTGCCGCGGCGCAGCGCGTCGACGCGGTCGCGCACGGACCGCGCGGCACGGTCGGCGGCGACGGCGGCGATGACGACGGCCGCGGCGGTCACCGAGACGGCTCCGGCGAGTACGCCCCACAGGACGACACCGGGCCGGACGCCGGTGGAACGGACGGTGAACAGCACGACCGCGCACGCCGCGAGGGCGACCGCGACGGGCGGCAGCACGGCGAGCCGCAGGAGTTGGGGCCGTATGCGGGTCTCGTGCGGCGCGGGGGCGGTACGTGGGGACGGCCGGCCGTGCCGCCCGCCCTCACGGCGGTCTGCTCGCGCGGCGGGGGCGCGGAGGTGAGACATCGGGGTCCTCGTACTGGTCCGTTGGTCCGTCGGGCGCGGGGAGCCCGCGCGGGTGGCGGGCGCCACGCGGACAGGCGACGCCACACGGGCGTGCGCCATCGCGGTGCCGGCCGGGCGGACCGGGGGATCCGGCCCTACGTCACCCGACGGACACTGACAGTAGTCGCCTGCGCATCATGTGCGGTGGGCAGTTGACAAAGTCCCCCGGGCAACGTCCCGCTCTGGTATGAGGCTTCGTACGACAGACCGATAAACCGGTGAGGGGATCACTCGGGAAAGGCCGCGGACCCGAAGCCCACCCGGCCGCTCCGCGCGTCCGTTCCGCCGGCGATCCGGTTCCGGGCGGCGCCGCCGGTCGGGAGTCGCGCTGAACGGTTCACCGCTCCCGTCCGGCGGGAGCCGGCCGGCTGTCCCGTTGCTCGGGTGCCGGCCGACCAGAGCCTGATGGACGACCACTCGCCGGTGCGAGGTCTGTCGGGTGGAACAGCGTCACGCCGGGGCGACCGGAGGTTCCTCCAGCGCGATCACGACCATCACCGGAAGATCGGTGTCCTGCCGCACGCGAGGTCGAGACACCTTGTACTCGCCTCGGCCACGTCCTCAGTGCTCCGGGGACGGTGCCCCGGACGCACGAGCGCACCGGGCACCGCCCGCCACCGACAACCGGCAACCGGCAACCGGCAACCGGCGCAAGGCCACGGGGATGGGCGTCGGCGTCGCCTTCGGATCCACCGACCGGCGGCCGGTCCGGGTTCACCGGGGCCGGCCCCCGGTACGGGGCCTGCCCTGGCCCGGTGGGCGAGGTGGGATGTCAGGTGAACGGCAGAGGGTCCGGCAGGAGCCAGGTGGCCGCTGCCGCCCCGCTCACGAGGGCCGTAGCCCAGCCCGCCCACGTCCGCCCGGACAGGGTCCGGGCCGCATGAGCGGCCTCGGAGGCGACGACCACGCCGCAGATCAGCGTCAGGAACAGGTCGTCCCAGGCCGTCTCCGGCCGGCCGATGACGAGCCAGCCCGCCGCACATCCCGCGAGGCCCGCGGCCATGTAGGGCCACGACGTGTCCTTCACCGACTCCTGCGAGGCACGTACGCGGTGCGTCAGGATCAGGACGATGTCCACGAGAACCGCCGCTGTCGCAATCACTGGCCCTCCATGATCAGCACTTGCCGGCCTTCTTCAGGGCCGGGATGCCCCGCAGGGACGCGACCGCCGTGCGGTGCACCGAGGCCGGCTTGCGGCGCTCGGCACAGGTCCGGATGAGCTTCGCGGCCTTCTTGACCTCGGTCTTCTTCCGTCCGGTGCGGGTGGCCCCGACGGCCGGGCACCCGTCGGGGACGGCGTTCGGCGCGGCCGGGAGCACGGCGGTGGCGGTCAGCATGCCTGCGCCCGGGCATGCCAGGTGGTTCTCATGTGCGTACTTTCCATGGTCGCGGCCCACGATCCGCCGATGTCGTTCCCCGGCGGATCGAGCCACAAATGATCTTCGAGCGACACAATAGAAACACATGTCCTATAAAAACGCCCACTTCAGGCGCCGAGCAGGGCAGACACAGCACTCTGAGCGGCACTGGGCCCGCCCGGCCGCTTGACCTCAACACCCCCTCCCGCCGCGTGCTCGCCGTCCGTGCCACGGTGGAAGCGGCCACCACCCCGCTGCCTTCGGGCAGGGCGCGACGCCTGGCCGAGCTCGCGGTCCTCGCCGAGGAGGAGGCCGTACCGGTGCCCCTGGCTGCCCGGCTGTGACAGGCGACTGCCGGCCCTGACGAGTCCGAGGCCCGCGCCCTGCTCACAGAACTCGGCGGACTGTCCCGACCACGGCAACGTGTGCGGTCGAGCCGACCGGTCGCACGGCACCGGTCACGGGAGACAGCTTCGCGCCGGACAGCCACTTCTCGGCGTCGGCGCCCGCCGACGGCACAGCCCGGGTACGGGATCCGCGCGACGGCCGGACCGTGACCGTCGTCCACAACGGCGGCACGATGAACCGCCGTGCGGGGCACCCGGACGGAACGCGGCAGGCGGCAGGCGGGCATACAGGGGCCGTATTCGTACGGCTTTCACCGATAGCAGTCGGCTGACCCACGCACCGCGGCGTTTCCCACAGAACCCTCATCCGCGTCCAGCGGCTGAGCGCTCCCCCGGGTCCGTGCCGCGGGAGACCAGTCGCGTGGCAGCAGGCGGCTCGGCCGGATCTCACGCAGGTACACCACCGCGTCCGCCGACCTGAGCAGGTCGACCTGGTCCGGGTCCCGGGGCCAGTGCGTACCGATCTCGCGTTTGGGCCGGGGGGTGTCCAGCCAGGTGCGGACGGCGGGCGGTGCGGTGCGCAGGTCGAGGTACCAGTCGCGGTGGCCCACCCGGTCCAGGGTGTACTCGACCGAGCCGGCAGCGGGCCTCGCGTGGAACGTCTGCGCGTCTTCGTCACGGGGCTCGGTGACGTCCTGGTCGGTGGCGTTGAAGGATCCGTGGCCGAAGGCCAGGCCCACGGCCCGGTAGCCGTTCCCCAGCGCGTGGCGGAGCAGACCGCCCTGGGTGACGGGCCAGTCCGGGTCGAAGCCCTGCAGATACACATGGCCGTTGTGGGCGGCCAGCACCGTCCGGTCGCCGGTCTGCCGGAGCCTCCAGAGGGTGTTCTCCGCCATGACGGTGTCGCGGTGGACCATGGCCTCGCGTGCGTCGGCCGGGTCGTCGTAGTCGAAGGCGTACTGGCGTGCGACCTGGTCGACGGCCTCCGCGTTCCGCACCGCCCGGGTGTGGTCGTCCCCGGCCGCGGTGCGATCGGCCGGGTTCCGGGCGCGCAGCAGTTCCAGAACGCGTCCGGTGCGTTCGGCCTTCTCCCGCCGCACGGTCAGAGGCTCCTTGATGGAGGCCGCCATGTACTCGCCGGCGGGCAGGGCGGGGCGCAGTCCCCGGTACAGCTCGGTGACGGCGGGCAGCAGGTCGGGGTGGGCCCGCCGGACGTGGCCGACGACCCGGTCGTACAGATCGGGACTCGCGTAACTGCTGTCGTTGCCGGCGAATCCGAGCGGATCGTCGGGGTGGGCGACGTTGTACGCGCGCATCCACCGGATCAGGTCCAGGACTTCGCGGGTGTGCATGAACAGATAGGCGTTCTGGAACTCCTCGGACATGATCCGGGCGGGATCGCCGTGCCCGGTACGCAGGTAGTCGTCCAGACGGAGCCCGGCGCTCCAGGGTGCTTCGAGGACGAAGGAGCGGAAGCCCTTCTCCTCGACCAGGTACCGGAACGCCCGGTGCTGGAAGGCGAGGAAGTCGTGACCGCCGTGGGCGGCCTGTCCGATGCCGACCAGGTGCGCGTCGCCCACCGTCCTTCCCAGGGGGAGCAGGTCGCCGAAGGGGCCGACGGGCTCCACGGTGTGCAGGGGGCGGACGGCCTTTTCCAGGGCGGGCAGCGGGTCGGCGGACGCGCCGGGCGCGTGGGGGCGCTGTCCGGCCGCGTCCCGGCCGAGCCTTCGGCTCGGCCGGATCTCGTGCAGGTGCACCACCAGGTCCGCCGATCCCAGCAGGCCGACCCGGTCGCCGGGCGGAGGGAAGTCCGTGCCGATCTCCCGTTTGGGCCGGGGCGTGGCCAGCCAGGTACGGGCGGCGGGTGGTGCGGTGCGCAGGTCGAGGTACCAGTCGCGGCGGCTCACCCGGTCCAGGGTGTGCTCCACCGAGCCGACGGCGGCGGGCTCCACCTCGAACCGCTCGACGTCTTCGTCGACCGGGTTCTGCAAGCCCTGTCCGGTGGCGTGCACGGCACCCCGGCCGAAGGAGAGGGCCACCGCCAGGTAGCCCGCGCCCAGCCGCCGTCTGAGCACCGAGCCTTGGGTGACGGGAAGGGCGGGGGTGGAACTGCTGGTGTACAGATGGCTGTTGTGCCCGCCGAGCACCAGCCGGTGGCCGACGTGGCGGTGCCACCACAGGGTGTTCTCCGCCATGACGGTGTCGCGGTAGGCCATGGCCGCCGGCACGGCCCGGGGGTCCGCGAGATCGAAGGCATACATGCGCGCCACCTGGTCGACGGCGGTGGCGTGCTGGACCGCCCAGGCGTGGTCGTCGTCCGTCCCGGCGGATTCGCGGGCGCGGAGCAGCGCGAGGACTCGGCCGGTGTGCTCGGCCCGGGCACGGCGCTCGTCCAGGGGCGCGGTCGTGGCGGCGCGCATCCACTCGCCGACGGGCAGGCTGGGACGCAGTCCCCGGTACCGCTCGGTGACGGCGGGCAGCAGGTCGGGGTGGGCCCGCCGGACGTGGTCGACGACCCGGTCGTACAGCTCCGGTCCGGCGTAGGCGTTGTCGGTGCCGACGAACCTGAGCGGGTCGTCGGGGTGGGCGACGTTGTACGCGCGCATCCACCGGAACATGTCCAGGTAATCCTGGCTGTGCAGCAGCAGGTAGGCGTTCTGGAACTCCTCGGACATGATCCGGACGGGATCGCCGCGACCGGTACGCAGGTAGTCGTCCAGACGGAGCCCGGCACTCCAGTCGACCTCCAGGACGAAGGAGCGGAAGCCCTTCTCCTCGACCAGGTACCGCAACGCCCGGTGCCTGAAGGTGACGAAGTCGCGGGAGCCGTGGGCGGCCTCGCCGATGCCGACCACCACGGCGCCGCCGACCGCCTGCCCGAAGGGACGCAGGTCCTCGAAAGGGCCCGAGGGATCGGTGGTGCGCAGGGGACGGGCGGCCTTCTCGAATGCCGGCAGTGGGTCGTCGGCGGTCGGGACAGGCCCGCCCGAGACCCCGGGCCCCCCGCCGGCCGGGGACACTGCGACCGCCCCGGGGGCGATGGCGAGCCAGACGAGCAGAGCGACGGCGAGCCGCCTTGTGGCGGGTGTCATGACGCCAGCTTCCCCGCCCGGGTGCCGGGCCGCGCCCCGTATGTCACCCGGCCGGAGCAGCGCCCCAGGCAGGGAAGGGGGCGATCGGCGTGCCGGCCCAGGTCGTCTGCGTGCACAGGTGCCGGTGGAGCCGCGGTGTTCCCTTCCTGCCTCGACGTCCGGGCCCGCAAGCGGGGTGATCCACGGAAGGAGCCCCTCGGTGGCGCCTTCGCGTCCTTGTCGAGCCGGGCGACCACGGGTGGGGGCGCTCGCGCTGCGGATCCACCGCCAGAGGGGGCGTCAGACGCGTAGCCGGGCCGGCACACGGTTCGACCGGTACATCCGGGACCTGCGCGACGCTCCACGGTGACGACCAGCAGTGACGACCAGCAGTGACGGGGCTTCCCTCGGGGGATGCTCTCCAACTCGGCATCACTCGTGCCGGACGGCCGGAGACCCTTCTGGGGCGTGACTCCACTACCGCCAGGGAAGTGGTTCGCGCGAACGTGAGCGATGTCCAGGCCCTGGCAGGCCTTCGGAACCTTGGTCCCCCGAGTGCGTTCCCTCCTGTCGTCGGGCAGTCGTGGACGAGTACGGGGATCTCGCCCGCCAGCACGCAGTACGTGTGGATCTCAGTCAGTGTGAGGCCGTGTGCGCGCCGGCGCTTCTCGAGACATCGGGTGGCTGTGAGGGTCGCCCAGTCGCCGTCGGTGGTTCGCAGGGCCATGCCGAGCTGGAAGTCTCCGGCTTCGACCCATGCGTTTTCGGAGGACGACCAGAACGGGCGGGTCGTGGTGGATACCAGAAACGTGAGCGCGGCGCCGTCCATCGCTGCGCAGCGACCTCACGCTCTGCCGGGGGCGTCCCGCCCAAGGCCGGCAGCGAACGATCCGACCCGACCGACGTCACCGCTCACCGGCGAGGTCGAGATCGCCCTCGCTCGTCTCGGCCACGACCTCAGCGCTCCGGGGACGCCGCCAGGGGCGCGCGATCGGACCGGACACCGCCCGCCACCACGGCTCCGTCGGCAGCTTCCCCGTCGGCTCGAACGGCTCCCCCGGCCGCGGGAACGCCACCGCCTGCCCGACCTCCTCGGCCGCCTCCTTCGTCCACTCCCCCGGTTCCGCCCACGCGTGCGGCGCCAGGTTGAAGGTCCCCCAGTGGACCGGCAGCATCGCGCCGCCCGGCCGGCCTCCCTGGAGGTCCAGGTGGGCGCGCATGCCCTCCTCGGGCGTCATGTGGATGTCCGGCCAAAAGCCGTTCTTGATTCTTGGAGTCAACAGAAGCCCAACGACCCGTCGGCGCGTACTGATCCACCGTTCCTCCTCGCCCCGTGAGCGCGCTTCCGTGAACGCCCGTCCGACCCGTCGCGAGGCGAGCGGATACAGTGCGCGGGACAGCGGCCCGGTCGGGGAGGCAAGCGTGACCGACACCAGCGACACCCGTCCCACCGAGGGTGAAGCGCCCGTGCGGCGGCAGAGCCGGCTGCAGCGCCTGATGCGTTACGTCCCCCTGGTCGCCCCGGTCCTCCTGTTCGCTGTGCCCTGCTGGGTGCTCCTGTACGGCGGCCAGAACTGGCCGCTGCCCGCCACCCTGCTCGGCACCGCCCTGTTCGTCCTCGGACTTGTCGGGATGCCGTTCGCGATGGCGCGCGGCCACGGACGGCGTCAGCAGGACCGGGCGGCGATCATCGGCGACACTCTGCTGGGCGCGAGTTGGGTCCTGTTCACCTGGTCCGTCCTGCTCGGCGTCGTCCTGCGGCTCGTCCTGACCGTGGCCGGCGTCGGTGAGAGCCAGGACCGGGCCCGGATCGTCGCCTGGGCCGTCCTCGGCGTCACCGCCGTGCTGCTCGGCTGGGAGTACGCCGAGGCCCGCCGTGTGCCCCGCGTGCGCCGAGTCGAGGTGCCACTCCCACGGCTGGGTCCCGGCCTGGACGGCTTCCGCGTCGCCCTCATCACCGACACCCACTACGGCCCGCTGGACCGAGCCCGCTGGTCGGCCCGGGTGTGCGAGACGGTGAACACCTTGGAGGCCGATCTGGTCTGCCACACCGGTGACATCGCGGACGGCACGGCCGAACGCCGTCGCGCCCAGGCCGCACCGCTCGGCACCGTGCGGGCGACCCGGGCCCGGGTGTACGTGACCGGCAACCACGAGTACTACAGCGAGGCGCAGGGCTGGGTCGACCTGATGGACGAGCTGGGCTGGGAGCCGCTGCGCAACCGGCACTTGCTGCTCGAACGCGGTGGTGACACCCTCGTGGTCGCAGGTGTCGACGACGTCACCGCCGAGTCCTCCGGCCTGGCGGGTCACCGCGCCCACCTCGACGGCGCCCTGGACGGCACCGACCCCGGCCTGCCCGTGCTGCTCCTGGCGCACCAGCCCAAGTTCATCGACCGCGCGGCGGCCGCTGGCATCGACCTCCAGCTCTCCGGCCACACGCACGGCGGCCAGATCTGGCCCTTCCACCACTTGGTCCGCCTCGACCAACCCACCGTCGCCGGCCTCAGCCACCACGGCGCTCGCACCCTCCTCTACACCAGCCGCGGCACCGGCTTCTGGGGCCCGCCCTTCCGCGTCTTCGCCCCCAGTGAGATCACCCTGCTCATCCTCCGCTCCCCGCAGCACTGAACGGGCCGTCACATCCGCCGGGCCGGAGCGGGCCGAAGGATCCGCCCCCGGGACGAAGGGGGTCGACCCGGGCACAGTCGTCATGGAGCGGGGGCGTAAGCACGATCGTCGTCTCCCATGCCTCCGCGCCGACCAGGACGAGATCGACGCCATGAAGGTCAATGCTGGCGGCCGCTGCGATTTCGATGTCGTCCAGTACAACCCTGCCCCGTAGGCCGCAGCAGACACTCGCCCTGGCCCGGGACAGCCGGCCAGGGCCCACGCGGTGGCACGAGCCAGATCACCGCGAGACGATGAGAATTCGACGAGTACACAGCACTCGCCAGGGGGCGAAGCCCTACCTCTTCAGGAGTGTTGCCATGAAGGCCAAGGCTGGCTGCGGGCCGCAGAGCGACCCCGAGTTCTTCGACGCACTCAACGAACTGTTTGCCCAGTACCCAGAAGCTGCTGCCAAGTACGCGATCAAGTGCATGTCGATAGAGCTCGATGGCCTGAAGATCGACTTCGGCAGGCAGGTGGGCGTGTCACGCATCGAGGACGGACGCATCATCACCGAATTCGTCGATCGAGGCACGACGCGCGGCGGCAACTGCTGCGCGTGGAAGCATGACGAGTGCATCCAGGAATGTGAGCCCTGGCCCGAGATGTGAGCCTGCCTAGTCCGCAGGCAGCCGCCGAGCCAGATCCGCCGCCAGCTGACCGGCAGCCTCGCCCCGGGGCGTGAGGTCCAACTGCTCCAGGAGCTGCAGGTAGCCCACCGCCTCACGGGCCTCCGCCGCCGTCAGCAGCGGCAGGCGAGGGGCGGACGAGAAGTCGGCGTCAGCGAAGTCATCCACGGACAGACAACCCCGCTGACGGCTGGCGGGTCACGACGAAGCCCGCCACCTAATCGGGTGGCGGGCTCTTCCGCGCTCCGTAGGACGGCATCGTCTGGGCGGCAAGGGTACGAACCGTTGGGCACTCACCGAAGTCCCCCGCCGGGATGGGCCGTCCAGAGCACGGAGCGCACGTTCACGCTCCTCACCCGAAAGACGAGCCAGCAGGGCCACCGCTCCACGCAGAGGCAACGGCGTGGCTCACCTCATCAACGCAGAAACCAGCGGGTGCGGTGCTGGCGTACACCGCACGACGAGCTTCCACCCACCTGAAATGAATTCAGAGGGTGAGCCGAGATGGCTCAACAAAATGGCCGAAGGCAGATGGTGGTCTCAATGCCGCGGGGCATCAGGGAACGTAGAGCACCGTCAGGACGCCTTCGGGCGCCGCTGGCAGATCAGAGAGATTCCGGCGGGAAGAAGGACAAACACGCGTTCTACGTCTCGACGGCTGGTGTCCCGACCCGAGGAGTAGGAGCAGGTCTGGAAGGCCATGCAGGATGTACGTCAGCCCCTCTCCTTTGCAGGTTCGGCAGACCTTGCACGCCCTGAGGTACAGCACTGCGGGCGGATCCGTCGCACCGGAGCAGACGCGACTCGTATGAATGCCTGTCTGTGGTGTCGGTGGCGCGTCCTATGATGCGGAGATGGCGGGGAGTGACGCAGTAGAGCAGGTGGCCAGCCCGTACGCGACCGGTGGCGGTGGCACGGTCTTGGAGCACAACTTCGGTGCCGTCCTGCTGGCGCACCTCCTCCTCGGCGATCCCGTACCGGCACTGGGTGATGACGTGACGCCGGTATCCATCCGCTTTCAGGACAGCAGTTTCAGTCCCGTGGACGACCTGATCGTCGTTGGAGACACGTCCGACGGAGGACAGCGGCGGTTGTCGATCGGTGTGCGCCGGGCCCCGGCGTTCACGACCAGCGACGACTCCACGGCGGACCTGCTCGTGTCCTACTTGCGGATCGTCACGGATCATTGGGCCGAGGCCGGCGCGGGACGTTGGCGGCTGGCGCTCGCTGTGGCCAGCACCAGTCCTGCCGTACGGCAGGTGAATGAGCTGACCGTGATCGCGCGGGGGCAGCCCGATGAGGAGTCGTTCCGTGCGGTAATGAAGCAGCCGGGACGCACGACTGAAGCAGTTCGCAGGCGGCTGAGCCATCTGGACGCGTTGATCGCCCAGGCGGCCAGCAGCCCGAAGGTAAGCACCCAAATACCTACCGCAGGGTTGACCTGGCGATTCCTTCACGTGCTCTGGTTGTGGCAGCTGAGGCTGGAGGGGGCCGACGAGTCCGACCGTACGGCGGCCGTGGCCCGCCTGCGGAGTATCGTCCCAGATGCCTCCGTGGAGAGCTCCGCCACCCTCTTTGAAGCGTTGGAGAGACTGTCCCGGAGTTACGCCCCGACAGCGGCCACCGTCACCGAGAGCATGCTCCGGAGGCAGCTCTCTGGGGCTGCGGTCGTCGACCGCTCCCCGTCCTATGCCCCGGCTTGGCGTGCACTCGACGCCCTGTCGGAAACAGCCGAGAACCTCGTCCGGTTCCGGTTGACCGGCGCCGGCGAGAACCTCGAACTGGAGCGCGCCGAAGCCGGAAATGCTCTGGCCGCCGAAGCGAGGGCAGTCGCCTCGCGGGCGACCGCGCTGGTCATCCATGGAGAGCCCGACGCCGGCAAGTCGGCCTTGGCCCTGCGTACCGCTGAGCGGCTGCGAGCCGACGGAGTCGCGGTCACCGTGCTGAACCTGCGAGAGGTCCCCGCAACGCTTGCGGAATTCGAGGCGCTGCTCGGCGCCCGCCTCGCAACGGTGCTGGGTGCCTCTGCGGTGGGCAAGGGGCGTCTGCTGGTCGTCGACGGCGCGGAGTCGGTGCTGGAAGGACGCGCCCAGCTGCTCTCGGACCTCGCGCGGGCGGCCATGGCCGCCGGACTCGGCGTGGTGACGGTCACCCGTGCCGACGGTTCGGGAGCCGCACGTGACGTGCTCGTTCAGGCTGCGGAGAGCGTGACGCGGGACGACGGAATCGTCGAGGACCTCGTCCGCGAGCACGAGGTCCCCCGGCTGACTCCAGCCGAGACCACGCGGCTCGTCGAGGTCTTTCCGCAGCTGCGGCAGTGGGCTGGTGACGAGCGGACGCGGTGGTTGCTGGGCAGACCTGGTCTGGTGGACATGCTGTTGCGCGCGGGCCCGGGCGTGGCGGCCCCTCAGGGGGCAGCGTCGGAGGCCGATCTGTTCGCCGCCGTCTGGCGCAATCTTGTACGCCGCGGAGAGATGATGACGGCGGGAGGTCCCTCCCCCGACGCTCGCGACCAGTCTCTCCAGGCACTGGCCAGACGCCAACTACTTCCCCGCGAAACCGCCGTGCCCCCGGACCCGGCCGCCTTGCCCTCCCTGCGCTCCGACGGTCTGCTGGCGCCGCTCGGCGCGACCAGCGCCTGGAGCCCGTCTGATCGGTTCGCCAGCGATCTCGTGCGAGACATGGCGGTGGTGCGGCTGCTCGTCACGGACGGCTTCGCTCTCCTCTCAACCGCTGACGCACCGCGTTGGGCGCTGCGTGCCGCACGTATCGCGTGCCAGGCCCATCTACTCGGCGCCGATGACGTCGAACGGTCGCTCGCCCACCTGCGCGCCGTCTTCGACGGGATCGCGTCCGACCATGGCGAGCGGTGGTCGGACGTGCCGTGGGAGGCAGTGCTCACCCTCGGTGCCGCCGGAAAGGTACTCGGCCGTGTATGGCCCGCGCTGCAGATGGACCAGCAAGCCGGCTTGCGCACGGTAATCCGGCTGGCCATGCAGCGTTACGCGCCCCATGGCGTCGGCGACCCGCTGATACTCGCGCCCCTTGTCGAGCTGGCCTTCTGCCACCCACACGACACCGGCTCCGACAGCGACTCACGGACCGCCCATGGCGTGGGCCGCAGAGTCCGCGAACTGGTGCTGGCGTGGCTGTGTGGACTAGTGCAGGCCGAGACAAGCGAGCCAATCCCGATCCGGCAGGCGCTGCGGGACCGCGTGCTCGCATCCGATCCGGAGCACTCGGACGAATTCGCAGTGGAAGCCCTGGCGATGCTCGGCACCGACCTTGACAGGCGCGCCGAGGCGTTCCTCAGGGGAATCGCCGATGACGACGGTGCGCGTCTCGAGCCCGCCGTGGAGAGCTTCTGGGCCGCGACGGAAATGGCCAGGCGTCAGCCGGATCTGCTGTTGGCCCTGGCCGAGTCCTACTACATCGAACAGCACGACCCTGAGGAGGACAGATACGGCTGGTCCCACTCGTACCCGTTCGACGACGGCATCCGACATCACCGCGCCCGCGGAAGCATCACCGAACAGATGGCGGGGTGGTATCGGGGGCCCTTCTGGCCGCTCCTGAAGGCGCACACCCTCCCTGCACTGGCCCTGATCAACCGGATGCTTGACCACGCTGCGGCCGTCCGGGTCGGGGTGCACGGCGACGATGTTCGAGCATCCGCTGACGAGCCGACCGGAGCAGAACTGGATCTGCCGGGGGTGGGAGTTCGGCACTGTGTCGGGGATGGACACGTATGGGCCTGGTACCGGGGAGGGTCGATCGGCCCGTACCCGTGTGTGAGTGCGCTGCTCGCGGTCGAGCGCCTCGCGGACCAACTCGTGGCCGTGGTCGGCATCTCTCCCGCCCAGGTCGTGGAGCTTCTGTTGCGCGACTGCAACAACTTGGCCATGCCCGGTCTGGCCGTCGGGTTCCTGGTGCGCCATCTGGAGCAGGCCGGCGATCTACTGATCCCCTGGATGCGGGATCCGAACGTGTGGCAGCTGGAGTTTGTGCGAGTCGCCGGTGAAGGAGTACTGCACGTACAAGGCCCGGACGAGACCGATCTCGTGGGGCGGTCCCGTCGTCGAAGCAGCCCGCGCGATGTCGCCGCCGAACTCACTATGCGCGCGGTCCTCTCGGGGGACCATGGCCGGGTGGACGAGCTCGCGGCCACCGGAGAGGAACTCATCCGCCGCGCGGAGGAAATGGTCGCCGACTCTCAGGACGACTCGGAGGCCGACCACTTCCTCGCCTCGGTGCAGGTGTGGGCAGCGACGTTCAGGCCGGAGAACTTCCGCCTGGAAACCGCCGGATCCGGCAACTTGACCGTGCAGTACCAGCATCCCGAGCCGCTGGCGACTCGCATGCGGCCCGACACCGAGATGCTCGACCGGGCCGGCCGGGCCCTGCGCCTGCAGAACACCTACGCCGGATCCGACGGTCGCACCGCCCCTCCCGACACGCTTCTGGCCGACATAGCCGAGGCGCGGTCCTTGGGCGACGACACACCCGGTCTTCCTCTCGACCGGCTTGACCCGATCGCCGCCGTCGCCGCCACCGCTGCCGTCGCACAGGCTCGCGGACGGCTCCGGGTTCCGGTTGACGACCTGCGATGGGCGACGACCGTCCTGATCGAGGCGATCACCGAACCGAGCCGTACCGGGTACGCCGCCTCCTCCTACTACTCGATGGGAGCCGACCGGTCCGCGGCGACCGGCCTGGCGGCGCTCCTAGCGGTGACCTCCGACGATGCCGTCCTCGACCGGCAGGCGATCATCGACGTCTTGACCCGCTGCAGCACGAACCACTTCGACGAGGTGCGCATGGCGTTCGCCCGGGCTCTCGAATACGTCTGGGCCGCGCCATGCGACACCGACCGACAGCCGGGCCCCTGCCGCCACCAGGTGGCGCTAGACGCCGTGGAGGCGGGACTGCGGGACTGTCGACTGGGCGGCTGGGACCCGAAGACCGGCACACGGGAGCGTCCCCGGCTCGACGGCCCCTACGAGCGAACGCTGCCCGAGGTCGATACGGAACAGCTGTACCTGATCTCGCTGATCCCTCCGCTCGTGGCCGCCGGCGCGGCTTCCCTCAGCGACAGTTGTGTGGCGGATCGGGCGAACAGGCTCACCGAAACCCTGCTCGCCGCCCACATCCGCGCCACCGACCACTGGGCCAAAGAGGGGTACGAAAACCGACACAGCAGGCGAAGCGCGCGCGTCATCGTCGACCTAGCGGTCAGCGGCAACACCGAGCCGCTCAAAGTACACGCACAGGACTTCTCTACTAACAGCCGCGCCCTGCACCAGTTCCTCCGCGATCTCGCCATACTCTTCACCTACGACGACGGCCTGCGCCCGTCCCTCCCTGCCATCTGGCCCGTCGTCATGAAGGCCGCCCTCGACGCCATCGGCGACGGCACCGGACTGCGCACCAGCCATCACTGGGACGGCCTCGCGCTGGGGTCGCTCCTGCCCGCGCCCGAAATCGACATAAGTGACACCGACATCGACGCGACCCTGGCTCGCGCCCGGCAGGACTGGCTCCATCCTGACGCCCTCACCAGCCTTCTGGACCGCTGGGCAGTACTCGCCCGTCAGGAACCGAAGGCCCTCGATGCACTCGCACAACTCGGCAAGTGCGCCCCGCTCACATGGCAGAGGGACACGGGACTCCGCCTGGCGGAGCGACTGATCGACAGTAGTCATCACATCGCCGCTAACAGGTGCTGGTACCTCCCCGACTGGCTCCGGACGCTTCACTCACGTGATGCCATGTCTCCGGACCAGATCGCACGGTGGCGACGCCTCGTCGACGGGTTGGCATCCGCGGGTGACCACCGGGCGGCCGACCTGCAGCGTATGGAGGAATGACCCCGGCGCGGGGCCCCCGGGATGCGGGGGCAGTCGGCCTTGCCCGGAGAGAGCGCTGTCGGCTCCTGAAGGCTTGCGCGACCTCACGCCCATGGGACAGGCTCGGTCTCACCGACCCACCTGTTGGTCCTGGAGAGGTCCTGGTAGGAGCCGCGATAGCCGATCGAGCGGAGCACCAACAGCGCGAGGTAGTGGCGGGTCAGGAGCCAGGTGTCGGCGACCAGTCCTTTGACCCCGTAGACGGGCTCTTGTGTCTCCTTGGGATGCACAAGACGGTTACGGACTCGGGTGACGACGTCGGCGCCGTCCGCCGGCCGAACCCCGTCTACCTGCTGTCTGGTCGCATAGGCAGCGGCTGCAGGCAGACGGTCTGTGCGCACCCTCAGGTCGACCCCGGACTCCGTCAGGAGCATACGCAGCTTGTCATGAGCCGGCCGTGCGCGGGATGCGTACTCGGCTTCAGTGAGCCGACCGCTAAGCACGAGTTCCTGCCACATCACATGCTCCAGTCCGGCAGCTCCACTCATGATCCGCTGTTCGACAAATCCTCGATCGGCAATGGCAGTGATCGCGTACTGCATCTGCAGGCGAAGCGCCTGCCCCTTGCCGGGATCGCGGAAGGTGGGCAGGAGGCAGGCCAGCAGATCTGCCAAGGACTTCTGGTCTTCGGGGTACCACCAGCCGGAGCTGATGCGGCGTGCCGGGTCGCAGAGCATCGGGCCCCACTGGCCCCACACCGTATGCTCCTGGTCGTTCAGGCCGACGGGCAGGGCGGGGGCGACCCACCGGCCGAGCGCGAAGGACAGTCCGACGTGCAGCGCACTGAGAACCGGGGTGACCTCGGCGGACGTGAACGTGGCTCCGTCCAACCGACGGATCTCCATCACATGGGTCATGACGTAGACGTCGGCCTGGCGCACATCAGAGAAGACGGCCTTGTGATCGGGGCGGACGTCGAGCGTGATCCTCCACCCGTCAGCCTCATACACACTGCGTCCGGCCGACACCAATCGCGGCGTCCCATCAGTGACATGCGCCTCAAGGTGGGCTGATCCACGCCATCGGGGCAGATTGAACCAGTGGGCAACAACACGGTCGAGCGGGGCGGTGGGGTCCCCGTAGGAAGTGCCGTTGGACCAGCCGCTCACAGCGTCTCTGGCGGACACCGGTAGTTCGATGCCGAGGTCGAGCAGACTCAGCTCAGTCCTGTCCATAGAGGTGGGGTCATAGTCCTCGGTACGCAACCGCCAAGAGACCCCGGGCTTCGGGGAGCAGTCGTACTGGACAACCCCGGGCACCTCAGCCCCGGCCGGTCCAATGGGTCCGTCGTAGAGGGTGATCGGCTCCCCTGGCGCATTAAAGGGGTACACCGGCGCCAGGGGTTCCTCAGCCTTGAGCTCAGTTGACGAAGCAGCCATGTGCCGGACTCTAGACGTTGCCACCGACATTGGCTGCGCAGTACCGCCGGGCACTGCGCGGCTCCCCCCTCCAAGCTCAGCTCTCCACAACGCGTGCTCGGACGACAACGCGAGAAGGGCCCCCAAAGGGAAGGCGGTGCAAGGACCTGAATCGCTACGCAACGGCCCCACGCTCTGCGCGGGCCCCTCAGAAGCGAGCCCCTCGCCGTCCAATTACAGTGCGTCAATCCAGCCTATACAGCGTGTGGATCACGCCATTCTCCCGAACCGTGTTGTCGTGCCTCCCCGGTCACCCGATTCTGGAACGTTCGTCACCAGCTGAGGGGAGACAGGTAAAGGTGCCACGGTACGCCGCGAACAGCCCTGATGTCATCGGGCAGACCACTGGGCTGATCGGCTTCTTGCGAGAGGTCGTCCAAAGCAGCCACCAGCGTCTACGGGACGACCGGCGTTCGCGGGAGCGTTTGTGGCTCGCCAGTCTGCCGGCCTCTGCACGGCGCCCCGTCGACCGGCCCGACGGCATCCTGCTCACCCTCGACCACGTGCCCCAGGCAGCCCCGCCGCCGCTGCCGGAAGTGCTTGACGGGTGGGTGTCCCCTGAACTGTGCCAGGACGCGGACGGTGAGGATCCGCCGCTCGCGAGCGAGGGACCGGGGAAGGAGTTGGTGCGGGCCGAGGACGGTCGCCAATGGCGGGAGGAGGCCGACGACCACAGCGTTCGCCGCGAAGACGCGGCCGAAGTGTTGCGGGCCTACGGACCGTGGTTGGCCCGGTGGCGACGCTGGGCCGAGCGGGAGCGCGCCGAGCGGGCCCTGCGGGAGCTGTACGAGCAGGTCTACCACTGGCACCAGAAACTGACCCAGCAGGATGACCAGCTCGAACTCGTTCTGGTCACAGGCCTGTTGACATGGAGTGACCCACGCGGCGACGCAGTCCATCGTCACATCCTCACCCACCGGGTGGAGACTTCGGTGGACCGCAAAACCGCCCGGCTCACTGTCCGGCTGACGGTCGAAGGGGCGGTACGGCTGGAGGACCAGGCGTTTCTCGACACCGACGACGGCTGGATCCCCGAGCGGTCGGCCGCGCTCGCCGAGGAGATCGCGGCCCAGCCGCTGCACCTCCTCGGCTCGGAAACCTTGGAACACCTGGCCCAGTGGCAGGAACGCGTACTGCAGCGTCCTGTTACGTTCAGCGCCGAGTGGCAGCCTCCCCGCGAGCCGGAGCCGGGGGCACGCCTCACGTACGCCCCGGCGCTGGTGTTGCGCCCCCGGGACCGAAACGCCCTGTTGAATTTCTATGAGCGAATCGCCGACAGCGTGGCGTCGGAAGCGTACGCACCGTTGGCGCTGGCACAGCTGGTGCTGCCCCTGGACGCCGACGCTCGTGCGAACTGGGACGGGCGAGAGATCCCGCCCCTGTTCGGGGACGACCCGCTCTTCCCGGGCAAGACCAACGAACGCCAGCGCAGTGTGCTGCGGCGCCTGGAACACGACACCGGCGTAGTCGTGCAGGGTCCACCAGGGACCGGCAAGACGCACACCATCGCCAACCTCGTCTCGGCATTGCTGGCCCAGGGGCAGAGGGTCCTGGTGACCAGCGCCCGGGACCAGGCCCTGACCGTCCTGCGAGACAAACTTCCTCCTGCCGTACGCGACTTATGCGTCCTCCTGCTCAGCTCCGCCCGCCAGGACGGGGCGGACGAACTGGAGCGGACGATCAACGCCCTGACTGACCAGGTCGCTGCCAGCGATCCGGAGCAGCTGCGGGACGAGATCCGCCAACTTGCGGGGCAGCGCGAGGAGGTACGTGAACGGATCGCCACACTCACCGAGGAGGTGATCTCACTGCGGGAGGCAGAGGTGTACCGGCACCCGGAGATCGCTCCAGGGTACGGGGGTGTTCTCGCTGACATCGTGCAGCGCGTCCGCGACAACGCCGAGCACCACTCCTGGATCGGCCTGGTTCCGGAGGGCGATCCGGCGTCCTCCTTCCCTCCGCTGTCACCCGCCCAGGCAGCCGAACTGCTGAGCCTGCTGCGCGAGGGCGCCGCGGAACCCCGGGCCGGAGGTACTTTGCCGGATCCCGACACCCTCCCCTCTCCCGAGGATCTGAGTCAGGCTATTGAGGCGGGACGCATCACCGACGATGGCCTGTCCCTCGAGGCGATCGGCATCCGCGACAGTCTCGCGCAACTCGACACCTCCGTCACCGACGAACTGGCCTCGCTCGCGAGCGATTGCCGTACGGCCCTGCACCACCTCGGCCTGCCGTCAAGCGCCAGGCACTGGGACACCGGCAAGTGGACGACGAAAGCCCTGTCCGACCGTCTGTCACGCGAAAACTTCGCCATGTGGCGTCAGGTGGACGCTCTCAACGACCAGCTCACCGAGGTGTCACAGCAGCTGGAAGCCGTCATCACACGGCGCGTGGTCCTGCCCCAGGCGCTCACGGGGCAGCAGGCCGACGCGTTCAGCACCGCCGGCGCCGCCCTGCGAGCCCATCTCGCCGGGGGCGGCAGGCTGCGCAAGCGCGGCAGCCTCCTGGCCTCGAAGGCTCAGAAGGATGCCCAGGACCTCCTCGACGTCTGCTCTGTCGATGGTCATTCGCCCGGTACGACGAGCGAACTCGACGCTGTCCTCGCGCACTTGCAGGCGCTCTCCATCGTGGACGCGATCGCGCACCGGTGGGCGCAGGTAGGCGCCCCCCTCTCCGACGGTCCTTTGGAACTCCGACTGGCGTCATTGACGGAGGCATACACACGCCTGAGGCAGGTCGACGCCTTCGGTGCCTCCCGCGAGCGCATCGACGACGTCCTCGTCCACCACGGCCTGCACATCGATCTCACCTCACGCATGGCCTGGCAGGACTTCACCGATGCACTGGCGGCACTGTCGGATCGGCGGGCCGCGGACGAGGCACTGATCCGACTGGCCACGTGGGAAGCGCAGTTGCGTACACCGTCGGAGGGTTCGCATCCCGCCCCCGAGGCGCTGGCCGCAGCACACGCCATCCGGGAACAGGACACCGAGCGCTATTCCAAGGAACTTGACGCGTTGCGGGAGGCGCATCGGCGCGAGCACAGCCAGCGACGATGCGCTGTGCTCCTGGACAGTCTACGCCGGGCACACCCGCTGCTCGCGGACCAGCTGACGGAGGATCCCGACGTCCCGACCTGGGAAAAGCGACTGGGCTCCCTGGCCGAGGCATGGGCCTGGGCGACGGCCTCCGCGTTCGTGAAGCGCCTACGCACGCCGGGGAGAGAGCGTCAGCTGGAAGGCGAGTTGGCTGAGTGCGAGCGCCGTCTGGAGGCACTAACCGGCGATCTTGCGGCCGCATGGGGCAGATTGCATTGCCTGGAGCGCATGACGCAGGAGCAGCGTTCGGCGCTGCAGGCATACCGCAATCACATGGCTTCGTACGGCAAGGGCAAGGGACGCAACGCGGGCCGCTACCGTGCCGCAGCGCACGACGCCATGCGGACGGCGCAGGGAGCGGTGCCCGCATGGGTGATGCCTATCTCTCAGGTGGCGGAGATGGTGTCGCCCAAGCGCGACGTCTTCGACGTCGTCATCGTCGATGAAGCCAGCCAGGCCGGCATGGACGCGCTGTTCCTGCTGTGGCTCGCTCCCCGCGTGATTGTCGTCGGTGACGACAAGCAGTGCGCGCCTCCGGTCAGCGGCATGGGCCGGCTCCAGGCGATTCAGGACCGGCTCCTCACGCATCTACCGGACATGCCGCCCATGCTGCGCCAGCTCTACACCCCTGCCACCAATCTCTACCAGCTGCTGTCCACGTTCTTCCCGAAGGTGATCCGGCTGGAAGAGCACTTCCGCTGCATGCCCGAGATCATCGGCTGGTCCTCCCGGACCTTCTACAACGACAAGCTGCAGCCGCTTCGGCAGTTCGGCGGTGAGCGCCTTGACCCGCTCGTGACGCACTTCGTCGAGGGAGCCGTCACCCAGGGCCGCGACAGTCGCCTACGCAACCCCAAGGAAGCCGAGGCAGTCGCCGATTGCCTGGCCCGGCTGGTCGAGGATCCCGCCTACCAGGACAAGACCATGGGCGTCATCACCCTGCAAGGCCCGGTGGGGCAGGTCAAGCTGCTGGAACAGTTGATCAACGAGAGGATTCCGGCGCCGGTACGCGAACGCCACCAGATTCGGGTGGGCAATCCCGCCTCGTTCCAGGGAGACGAGCGGCACGTCATCCTGCTGTCGATGGTGGCGACGAACCCGCCACGCATCGCGGGCGGTGCACGCAGCGAACGGCAGGCGTACAACGTCGCCGCCTCCCGGGCGCAGGACCAGATGCGGCTGTTCTACTCGATTCCGCCGGACCGCCTGAAGAACGAAGACCTCCGGTTCAACCTCCTCGCCTACATGGAGAACCCGCCCGCCGTTCTGGCGAGCGCCGACCAGATCGGCGACGTCTCGGCGGATATCCCGCAGGATCCGTTCGAGTCCCTCTTCGAGCAGCAGGTCTACCTGCGCCTGAAGGCACGCGGCTACCACGTCATCCCGCAGTTCCCCGCTGGGAACAGGCGCATCGACCTCGTGGTGGTGGGTGCCCGCAGCCGTCTGGCGGTGGAGTGCGACGGCGACCGATTCCACTCCACGCCCGGGCAGATCCGGCGCGACCAACGGCGCGACCGTGAACTCCAGCGGGTGGGCTGGACGTTCTGGCGTATCCGAGAGAGCGAGTTCCGTTTCGACCCCGACGAGTCACTGACCGGGCTGTGGGCGGAGCTGAACCGGCTGGGCATCCATCCGGCCACCTTCGACGACGCCCGCTCCCCCACCCCATCCACCGCGCCCGCCGCTGTGCAGTGGACCCCGCTCGACCTCTCCTCCGACGAGGACCTGACCGAGGACACGGCGGAAGCCGCGGACACCACCGCCGCAGCAGATCCCCTCGCTGTCCTGCAAACGGCCGAGGACGAGGAACTCGAAGACATCACGGAAGGCTCGGCATGACCCCGCACTCCCCTCTCGGCATCCTGGATGCCAACACCCTGGAGGAACTGGCCCGCGTCATCTGCGGCGACGAACACCTCTACTACCGCAAGGGCTATGAGATCGCCCGGTTCCTGGAACACGCCGGCTGGCAGCGCGTGCCGGAGTACGACGGCGAGTACCGCATGGAGTGGGCCCTCGCACAGCTCACCGAGCGCCGCGAGGACCCCACCGAGCTGGAGAGGGTCCTGCTCCGGCTCGCCGACCCCCGCGAGTACCTCGACGAGCCCGAACAACTCCCCGTCGTCATCTCTGCCGTCAACGCCTTCCTTATCCATGAGGGCGTACGCCTGGAGAACCCCGGCGGCCGCCCCCGCCTCGTCGCCTGCGACCCCTCTCTCGCCCATCCGGGCAGCCAGGGCCCAGTCGAACTCCGAGCCACCATGACCGACCTCATCACGGACAAGAACATGGCCGTCCTCCTCCAGCACCGCCTGGACGAGGCCCACACCTGCTACGCCAACGGCGCCCACGTGGCCGCCATCATCATGCTCGGCAGCCTCCTCGAAGGCGTCCTCGTCCACGTCGTTCACGAGCGTGACGCTTCCCTGCTCGGTCGCACCTCCCCCGACAGGGTGAGCCTGGATTCCCTGATCAAGACCTGTCACGACGCCGGCTGGATCGGGGCCGACGTCGAACGCTTCTGCCACGAGTTGCGCAAGTACCGCAACTTCGTGCATCCGCGCGCCGAGATCCGGGAAGCTCACGCCCCGGACCGCGACACCCTGGACATGTGCTGGCCCGTGGTCAACGCGGTTCTGAACGACCTCGCCGACTCCCAGCCGAAGGCAGTCTGATCGTCCGGACCGCACCGTCCCGTGCTCAGGCTCGTCAGACGAGCCTGAGCACGGGACGGCCCCAGCAGCTCCCGCATTTACGTCCGCTGATGCGGCCTAACCGCATGACCACCACCACTGCAGTCTCTCTCCCCCGGGAGCGACAGCACACGGCGTACTCTTCCCGACGCATCTGGGTCAGGCACGGCATCGCCCACCTCAAGAACCGGCGGGCGCAGACCCGTCCCCCTCGGCCGTCGCGATCACATGAGTGACATAGTCCAGGCCGTCGCCGGCCTGCTCTCCCACCAGCAGACTGTGGACCTGGGTCCTCAATGGCCGAGGTGAGCATCGGTGCCACCGAGGCCCTCGACCTCTCGCCGCTAACCATGCACCAGCTCGTTGCCGAACCATCGGCAACGAGCTGTTCTCGTGCCGTTGAAGTCGCCGACCTGCGAAAATCCTCGCATGAGTTCCACGTTGCCCCGTAAGTCGCCCCAACTGTGCTCCGAGCCGGACTGCGGGGAGCCTGCTGCATTCTCCACACGCACGAAAAGCACCTGGTGCGACACTCACATCACGCACATGCTGCGTGAGGGCGGCCTGGAGCCGCTGGAGCCCTTCACGAAGCCGAAAGCGTGGCGCCTGACCCGATGCCTGGCATGCGGCTGCGAGGCGCACTACCGCTTCGAGTACACCCTGGAAAAGAACACGTACGGGGAAGCGACGTGCCGGGCCTGCTACTGGCGGCAGTGGGCGCGCAAGGCTCGGCAGGCCATGGGTGCGTACGTGGACCTGAGCCCGGTTCCCGAGGCCAAGGCGCGGGAGCACGCCGAGAAGAACGGATACGACTACCTCAGCGCACTGACCACCCCCTCCTTCTCTGACGACCCGCACCATGTCCGGTGCCGGTACTGCGGTCGTGTGAGCGCCGAGCGACTCGGGGACATCGGGTTCGGCTGCCAGTGCCAGATCAACCCTCGGCGTGAGCGGCAGACGACGAAGCGCGCCGGGTCCAAGCAGCGCAATCTCCTCAAGGACAGCGAACTGCCCGTCCTCGACTGGTGGGACCATGAGGAGAACGACACCGCCACCTGGGAAACCGTCACCGTCAAGGCTCTGCGGGAAGCGGCCTGGCGCTGCCCCGACTGCGGACTGCAGTTCAGGAAACGGATCCTCGACATGGTCAACATGAGCGAGTGTCCGGAGTGCGAACCGAAGCGACGCGCCGAATGGAAAGCGCAGCACGCCCGCTACCAGACGACGCCGGTCGCAGACATACCTGAGCTACTCGCCGCCTGGGACGATGACGCGGATCCCCGCATCGTGATGGTCGCGGACTACCAGCAGCGCCAGCTACGCTGCCCACGAGGGCATCGCCCTCGCCAGTCGCCGCTCACGTATCTGCGTAACGGCTGCCCGTCCTGCCGCGGCCAGGACACACGCGCGACGCGTCTCGAGGCAGTCGAGGCCGATCCCGATGCCTTCGGACTCAACACCGAAATCGCCGCACAGTGGCACCCGGCCAAGAACGGCAAGACTCAGTTGTCGAAGGTGTCGCCCCGTTCACGCAAGCTCGTGTGGTGGCGGAATGAAGACTGCGGCCATGAATGGCAGGAGACACCGGCCCGCCGGGAGCAGGGCCAACGTCTGCGCTGCCCGGAATGCCGCACCATCCTCGACTCGCTCGCCTGCCACTTCCCTGATCTGGCGGAGGAATGGTCACCCACGAATCCTCTGTCCGCGTGGCAGGTGCGGCCCACCGCCCAGACCTCGTTCACACCGGCCTGGATCTGCTCCGCGAACCCAGATCACACATGGCAGGCGCCCCTGCCCTCACGGGCGAACGGCAGCGGCTGCCCCGAGTGCCGAGAGCACGGTAAGTCCCGTATAGAGCTCGATCACTGGTCCGCTGCTGAGCGGGCCTTCGGTCGGGCCTCGTCTGGCCAGTCGATACGACACGAGGCATTCGCCCGGCGCGCAAACTGGCTCGTCGACATCACGGTTGAGACATTCGAGGAGCACAAGCTGGCCATCGAATACGACGGTTCCTACTGGCACGCGGACAAGGTCGATCTCGACATCGAGAAGTCCCGCGATCTGCTAGCGGCCGGATACCTGGTGGCCAGGCTACGCGAGCATCCTCTGCCGCCGCTGCCGATCGACAATCCGAACTACGCGGAGTTTGTGGTGTACTCGGCGATGCCTACGCCGGACGAGACGATCAAGAGAGTGAGGGAGTGGGCGAGCAGGCGACCAGTGCCACGGTGCTGAGGCGTGCTTCGGGTGAGATGACCGCCGTCGCCTCACCCGATATCCAGCCCGCTTGATCTGCAGGCTCAGCCCTCCACGATGCCTGTTCGGACGACAACCGCAAACGATCTCGCTCTGGTCGGCAAGGGCACGAAACGTGGCGTGCTCACCGAAGGCTCCCGCCGGGACGGACCATCCAGAGCGCGCACCACACGGTCGCGCTCCTCGCCCGAGAGACGAGCCAGCAAGGCCACGACTCTGCCCAGCTCGTCCTCACCCGACGTCACCGATCACCCGCCAGATCGAGATCACGCTCGGGCGCCTCGACAGGAGTCGGCTTCGGCCGGCGCCACGGATGAGCGATCGGCTGAGACACCCCGCGCCACCAAGCATCCGCGGGCAGCTTCCCCGCCGGCTCGAACGGCTCACCAGGACGAGGAAACGCCACCGCCTGCCCCGCCTCCTCCGCCGCGTCCTTCGTCCACTCCCCCGGCTCCGCCCACGGATGCGGAGCCAGGTTGAACGTGCCCCAGTGGATCGGCAGCATCACACCGCCCGGAGCGCCTCCCTGCAGGTCAAGGTGCGCCTGGACCCCCTGCGCAGGCGTCATGTGAATGTCTGGCCACATGCCAGGCAGCGGCGTATAGTCCGTGTGGTTCTTGGGCCAGAAGTCGTTCTTGATTCTTTCAGCCCACAGCGACTCAACCGCATCCCCCGCTCCTTGTCCGCGCCCAGCGGGGCGACAGGCACCGGCATCACGCCCTGGTGCAGCTGCGCGTGGAACCAGCGGTACCGCTCCCCGCCGGAGGCTGGGAGGATGATGGAGTGCAGCATGACGCCGAGTTCTTCGTCGCGGTCGATCGGCCGGGCGTCCGTCTGCGGTCCGAAAAAGGCGCTGAACTCCCGGCAGCCGAGATAGGGCTCGGAGAAGCAGGCGCCCTTGTCGACGCGTCGGCGGAGCTGATCGCGGTACTTCTGCTCGGGCACGTCCGCGGCGTGCGGAGCACGCAGGATCTGCGCGCGGATCCGGTAGTGCACATCGCGCAGGAGCATGCTGTTGCGCTGATCACGGACTTCACCTCGTTCCGCCGGATCTTCGTCCACTCGATCGGCTTCAGCACCTCGATCGCCGTGATGACGTACACCATCTCCGGCTTCCAGAAGATCGCCTCCAGCACCCCCACTGCGGCCGACGGAGTCATCACCGGGTACGACACCCGCTCCACCTTCAGCTCGGGCCGGGTGAAGCAGGCCAGCGGCCCGGACACCTCCACTACCAGATCGGGAAACATCCATCCCCCATTGCCCCGGTGATCAGCTGAGGCAGGGGCCGTGCTCACGGCCAAACGGAAACCCTCAAGTTGCTTCCTCGGCCTCCGAGTTACCGGAGGAGTCGTAGTGACAGCGAAGAATAGGGCCAGGCACTGACAACGGCCTCTCACCAGCGGCTTTCTAAGAGTTGCTGCTACCGGCTGGAGCGCTGAAGGCAAGTTCCCACGAATTTCTTGCCGCCCGGAATGTGCGGGAGCCGGGGCGCCCAGGCCGGCACCTCGCTGGCGGCTGCCGCTTTCCAGCCATGTAGCGCTATGAATGCGTCAGGTTCCGGAGAGGGCTCATGGGGGTCAGGGGGCGAGAGGGAACATATGGGTCTCGTTGCCGCAAGGACGCAGAGACGGGAATGATCTTGGACGTATCAGGGGAACTGGCCACGGTGGGGACCACTGCGGCATCTGCGCTGGTCGTGGCCATGACGGGGGACGGATGGCGCGGGATCAGGGATTGGTTCGGGCGCGATGGTGACAGAACCGCAGCCCGTCAACTCGGCCGGCTCGACCGGGACCGCGAGACACTCCTGGCCCTGCCGGAGGAAGAGCGGGAGGCTCGCGCTGGAGACCTGTCATCGGCATGGGCCGTGCGCCTGCAAGACCTGGCGGATGAGGACCCTGAGGCCGGACAGGAACTGCTCGCGTACCTGAAGCAATGGCTGGCCGAGAACCCGCAGGCCGCACCGGAGGTCGGAGCGGTCAGCCAGCGGGCGAAGGCAACGGGGAAGTCCCGGATCACGCAGGTGGGCCGCGACCAGATCACCATCAACCCGAGGCGGTCATGAGCGCCGTGGCCGAGCCCGCCGAGGATCAAATCCGGCAGGAGGCCGAAGCCTCCGAGAACGCCGTGGTCACGCAGGTGGCCGGGGACTATGAGGAGCACCACCACCGCTACGTCCGCGGCTGGGAGTACCTGGGGTCCGTAGGAATCGACGCGGACGAGGCCCGCCTCGTGGAGCGCGCCTACGTCCACGCCGAGGGGGCAACCGCTTCTGGGGGACGGCAGGTCACGCAAGCGGTTCGGCTGCTGAAGCGACCGGCCGGTCAGCACAATGTCATAGTGCTGACCGGCCCCGTCGACACCGGGCGCCGGACCACGGCTCTGCGCGTGCTCCGCGACGTCGGGGTGGATCCGGAGAACATCCACAGCCTTGTCCTGGACTGGGATCGCCCGCGTACGGAGCAGCTCCCCGCCACGCCTCAGCATGGGTTCGTGCTGGACCTGTCCGGCTACAGCAGCCTGCCTGCGGACTTCTACCAGGGTTTGAGCGGGTACCAGAAGGAAGCACTCGGTGCCGGGGCGTACCTCGTGATCCTGGCCGTCCCCGCCACGTGGCGGCCCGGGACGCTGGCGTCCATCCCGCAGATCGAGCACATGGCGCCTCCGGCCTTGGACGTAGCGCGGTCCCACCTCAAGGAGCTCAACGCCGAGCGGCTCCCCTGGCTGGCCGACGGCTCCGATCTGGCAGGACTGCTGACTCCTGCCTCGTCACCCGACGACGCGGTCTGGCTGGCCGAGATCATCGCTGAAGCGGACGATGACGCCCAGAGTGAGGTGAAGGAGGAGTTCGAGGAGTGGCAGGCTCATCTGCTCGGCTGGTTCAAGGAGCACGACGGAGCTGAGCACCTTCGCGACCGGGCGCTGCTCATCGCGACCGCTCTGCTGGACGGACTCTCCGCCGATGTCGTCATGGCCGCCGCCGACCAGCTCTTCGAGCGGGTGAAGGGCGAACTGCCACCCGGCGGTGCTCTGGCCGGCCCCGATCTGGAAACGCGCCTGGAGATCATCGAGGCGAAGCGGACCGACGACGACGGATTGTCGCTCAGCGACGTACGCCATGGCTTGGACGAGGCCGTTCTCTCACACGTCTGGGCCCAGCGACCGCACCTGCGGGACGAACTGCTGCAGTGGGCATCGCAGATCACCGGGCCGAAAGGCGTCGCGGTCAAGTATCGTGCGCAGGTCGCCGACGCGCTCACCCGCCTGGCCACGGGTCCAGGAGGGCAAGCGGTCCTGCGGATCGTCACACAGTGGATCGCCTCGGACAGCGAGACCCACCGCCGCCTGGCCGCAGGCATCCTGGAGAGCACCGCGACGCATCCGGGAATCGGTGTGGCGGTCCGCAAGTACCTCTACGACGCCGCGAACCAGAAGAACCTGAGCGAAGCGCTCGCCCGGACGGTGGCCGACGTCTGCGCGGGCGAGCTTGGGCGTGCCTACCCGCGTGTCGCTCTCACCCGCCTGAGGCTCCTGGCGAGCCGCGCGGACCGGCGGGGAGCCGATGCTGTCGCGCGGGCGATTCGTGAGCTCGCCGCCGAGCCGAAACTCCGCAATTTGGTTCTGGGTGAGATCGTCGACTGGGCCGAGACCGACGATGCTGTGATCCGCCAGGCCGGGGCGCAGGCGTTTCTCGCACTGACCGACCTGACTAGTCTGCCGGGCGAGACACCACTCGCCTTGGCGCTGGTGAACGACCTGACCGCGAGCGACGAAAATGGCTCGGAGGATCAGCTATTTGTCCGCGGATGGCGCGCGGCCTGGCGCCATGAACCCGCCGCCGACCAGGCCCTGACATCGCTGGCCGCCTGGCTGGACTCGCCGGCAGTGCCGGAGGAGCACGCCGTCGGTATCGCCGTGGCCGTCTTGTCAGGGCGCCTGAGGGACGCTCGCGTCTCCGAGTTGCTGGTGGGACAGAGCGTGCCGACCGGCCCCGGTCGCACACGGCGTATAGCGGTACTCGGCCATCTCCTGCCCGCTGCCCCAGACCCGGCCCAGCCATCGGAAACGCCTGGTGAATCACAGCCGTCGCCAGATGAGTTGAGTACGCCCGACGCATGAGCCTGTTCTCCAGGCGGAACCGGCTGCCGGGACCGCCGCCCGCCCCGCCAGGAGTGGCGGCGGTCCCGGCCGAGGAGCAGGCCGGGCGGCATGTGCTCATCGAGGATGAGCACATGCCCAGTCGGATGACCGGCGTCCACTTCACCGTACGGATCGAGGGCACCTGGCATCCTCTGGGCGAAACGACGGCAGGACACCATGCTCCAGCTGCACTCGCTCGGCATCACCTGCGCGAGCACACCGCCCGGATCCTTCGCCATTACTCCGTGCAGGAGCTGCTCGCGGCGCGGGATGCCGTAAACGCGACGATCGCGCGCCCGATGTCTCCCGAGCCGTGGCTCGAGACGCGGGGCACCGCACACCTGACGGTCGCCGCCGCGGACCGGACCCTGGCCGAAGAGCACCTCCGACGCGCGCAACAGGACGCTCTCGAACGAGAGGAGACCCTCCACCGCATCGCCTTCCTCCAGGCCATCCTGTCCGATCCGGACCAGCACGTTGTGTGGTGGATCGACCAGTACCCCGAGCGCCTCGGCGAACTTGCTCAGCTGTCCACCGCCGTGAAAGACCTCAGGCCGCCACGGGACTCCACCCGCGACGGCCTGCACGCGGAAGTGGCCTGGTTTGTCGAGCAGCTGCTTACCGATCTTCACACCCCACACCAGCGTGAGGTCTTCCTGCGCGCCCTTACCCAGACCCTGCGCACGCTCGGCAGCATCGATCTCCAGAACATGGCCGGCCGCTGGCTGTCCACCTTCGACACTCAACCCGGAGCCGATACGGCATGACCGTACGCACCAGACGCTGGATCCTCGCCCCACTGCGCCAGTGGCGCGCCCACCACCTCATACGACAGCACGGCCCGTCCCTCGACTACCCGACCGCCTGGGCGCTCATCACTCTGGCGACCAGCCCCCGCGAGTTCGCGTACATACAGCAGGCCACGAACGAGGCCGGCTCGACCGCCGACGCTGGCCTTCACCGCGACAGTTGGGAGGCGCTCAGTCCGGAGGAACGTACTCGGAGGAAACACTGGCTCGCACGGCATGGGAAAACGCCGATACAACGACTCGGTATAACCCCTGACCAGCTGAAGAGGGCCGGGCTGCGTGTTGTGGACTGGTCTCTACCGGAAGGCGACACCTGACCTCGCGACGCGCGCAGCGAACTGATTGAGTTCGGCGGCCAGACCAATGGTCAGCCCCGAGAGGAAAATGCGGTGACCGGCTCCTGGACATCGCCCGGCGTCCTGGCCGCGATCCACTGCGCGGTCACCGCCGACACCGAGACGTCTCGCATGCGAGACAGCGCCCCGGCCGCCGCGGCCGCGCTCGACTACGCCTGTCCCAACGCGCCCTGATTGCCGTCTCCAGCCGTACGGACATCGTCGAGGAGCCTAATCACCCGCCGCCTCGCCACGCTCGCCCACAGCGGCCTCCAAGCCCCGGACACCGCCACGGTGCGCGCCATGGTCCGCCCAGCCGCCACCGCCCGCCGATCCGCCGACGGGCCCCTGCCCAGTCGGCCCCCCCTCCTGCAAAGCTCAGCGCCGCACGATGCGCGTTCGGACGACAACCCGAGACGGGCCTTCCAGGGACGGCAAGGGCCTGACGCGCTGGGCAGTGACTTCGCACTCCACGCGGGACGCTCCGTCCAAGGCGCGCAGCAAACGATCCTGCTCGTCAGCAGGGAGACGCTCCAGCATCTGGACCATCTCCCCCAGCTCCTGCCCGACCGACGTCACCTCTCCCCCGCGAGGTCGAGATCACCCTTGCTCGTCTCGGCCACGCCTTGAGCGATCCGGGGACGGCGCCAAGGGTGCGCGATCGGACCGGAGACCGCCCGCCACCACGCCTCCACCGGCAGCTTCCCCGCCGGCTCGAACGGCTCCCCCGGCCGCGGGAACGCCACCGTCTGCCCGACCTCCTCGGCCGCGTCCTTCGTCCACTCACCCGGCTCCGCCCACGGATGCGGCGCCAGGTTGAACGTCCCCCAGTGGATCGGCAGCAGCACCCCTCCCGGAGCGCCTCCCTGCAGGTCAAGGTGGGCCTGAACCCCCTGCGCAGGCGTCATGTGAATGTCTGGCCACATGCCGGGCAGCGGCGTATAGTCCGTGTGGTTCTTGGGCCAGAAGCCGTTCTTGACTCTTGGAGTCAACAAAGGCCTGACGGGCCGCCGTTTCGCGGCTTCGCCCCCAGCGAGATCATCCTGCTCGTCCTCCGCTCCCCGCAGCGCTGAACGCCTCACGTTGATCGTGTCCACTGCTCGACCTTCGCGAGGAGGTGGTCCGGGTCGACAGGCTTGGAGATGTAGTCGGAGGCTCCGGACGCCAGGGCCTTCTTGCGGTCTCCGTTCATGGCGTTGGCGGTCAGTGCGATGATCGGCAGCTTCCTCAGCTGCGGCATGTGGCGGATTGTCTCGATGGCTGTGTGGCCGTCCATCCGTGGCATAGCGATGTCCATGAGAACCACCGAAACGTCGGTATTCTCCCGAAGGATTTCCAGGCTCTCCAAGCCGTCCTCGGCGTACAGGACGTTCAGGTCGTGATCCTCCAGAAGGGTGGCAAGCGCGAACACGGTGCGGATGTCGTCATCGACGATCAGCACCGTCTCGCCTCTGAAGGCGATGGTGCGGTTGGGCTGCGTTCCGGGGAGTCTGATCAGAGCTGGCTCTGGGCCTCGTTCCGCTGGCCGCCAGACAGGGGTCAGAGCGGCCTCTTCGGCCGGCACGCGAGGCAAATCTCGTGTGCTGTCTGGTTCTGGGGCAAAGGCGTGAAGGGGCAGGTACAAGGTGAAGGTGGAACCGCGGCCCGGTTCGCTTGTCACCCAGATCTCGCCACCGAGCAGTAGTCGGGCGATCTCTCGGCTGACGGGCAGGCCCAGGCCCGATCCGCCGTATCTACGGTTCACCCTACCGTCCTGCTTCAGGGACTCGAAGATTTCACCCACCTTGTCCGGGGGGATGCCCATGCCGGTGTCGCTCACCGAGAACGCGATCACTGACTCGCTCCCGTCCGGCACTACACCTGTCTCTCGGAACAGTTCGAGGATCGTGTCGGGCATGTCAGAGGCCGCCAGCCGGATAACAAGCTCCACAGTGCCGGAGTCGGTGAACTTCACCGCGTTCGAAAGCAGGTTCCGCAGCACCTGAAGCAGTCTCTGGTGGTCGGTGTAGAGCGTGGGAGGCAGTTCGGGTGAGACCCGCACGGCGAAGCTGAGTTTCTTCTCTTCGGTCAATGGCCGGAAAATGGCCTCTAGGTAGTCGACGAGCTGCACCAGCGGTATCCAGGTCGGGGAGACGTCCATCTTGCCCGCTTCGACTCTCGACAGGTCGAGGATGTCGTTGATGAGCTGGAGCAGGTCGGAGCCGGCCCCGTAGATGGTCTCGGCGAACTCCACTTGCCTCGGGGTGAGGTTGGTCTCCGCGTTGTCCGCGAGCAGCTTGGCCAGGATGAGCAGCGAGTTGAGCGGCGTACGCAGCTCGTGCGACATGTTGGCGAGGAACTCGGACTTGTAGCGCATGGAGACGGCGAGCTGCTCGGCGCGTTCTTCCAGGACCTGGCGGGCTTCTTCGGTCTCCATGTGCCTGAGCCCGATGTCATGGTTCTGCCGCTCGAGCTCCTCTGCCCTCTTCTCCAGTTGGCGTGAGCGCTCTTGGAGTTCTTCGGTGAGCTCCTGTGACTTGCTGAGCAACTCTTGGGTTCGCTGCTGCTGGAGTATCTCCGAGCTGCTGTGCTCGATGAGCCGGCGAACGGCCTCGGGTATGTCGGTGTGCCGCTCGCCGAGCCAGCGTTGTGCCTCTGCCACGCGAGGTGCCGACAGGAGGTCCGCTTCGCTGGCGCGTTCCTCCATGACGGCGAGCCACTGCTGGAAGTCGGCATCCTCGTCCACCCAGCCGGCCAGTCGCTTCCACTCGCGGATGAGGGCCTCGTGTGCGATCTCGGCGGTGTCAGCCCCTCCTGGTCCGATCACGACGAGTCGGTGCTCAGGCTGCGCCAGGAGTTGGGCGATGAACCAGTCGCTGCCCAGGTGAGCGCGCTGAGCTGTTACGCGGACGGCGCTTGCGGAGCCTGTGCGGGCGCGCACCATGGACAACAGGGCTCGGCGGATCCGGGGCTCGGGAAACTGCTCGACCAGGAAGGTGTAGACCTTCTCCGCGTGCCGGTTCAGTGCTCCGGAGACTCCATCGACGCTGTGGTAGCTGTCGAAGCTGATATGGCGGTCCCGTTGCAGCGGCCACAGTTCTGTCAGGGCGAACTCAAGCAGGGGCAGGCTTCCCGCGGATTTGCTTGCTTCGTTGGCGATGGCCTCGGCGAGTCCGGGGGTGAACATCACGCCTGCGCGTTTCGCCGGCTCCACGATCACCGTGGTGAGCGCGTCTTTGTCCAGCGGTGACACGTTCAGCTGGCGGTCCTGGAAGCGTGAGCCGACGTCGGGAAGTTCGAGCAGGTCGGGCAAGAAGTCCGCTCGGAGAGTGCACACGAGCCGCACACTTGGGCTCGGCAGAGTATCTGCGGGAGGAAACAGATGCCGCAGGAACGCGAGCCGCTCCTGAGCGTCCGCTCCACCGCTGAAAAGCTCTTCGAACTGGTCGCCGATCAACAGCAGGCGGTGGCCTGTGAGAACGGCCAGGCGCTCGGCGACCTTCCAGAAGCCGTCTCTTCGCAGGAAGGCGGTACGGGTCTCGAGTTGTTCAAGGGTGGGCGGGGCATCGGGGTGCTCAAGTTCGAGGAGCGCCCGTGCGACGGACTCGTAGGGTGATGCCCCGGGCCGGAATGAGGCCACCGCCCAGCCTTCTTCCTCAAGGGCGGGCTGAAGCCCTGCGGCAACGAGGGACGACTTGCCGACTCCGGAAGGGCCGGTCACCATCGCGAGCGGCTGGGTCTTGACCATGTCCCGGAGGCGCTGCACCTCCCAGTCCCGCCCCCCGAACAGCCCGGCTTCAGCGTCCGCGGCCGTGAAGGCTTGCAGCCCGCGGTAGGGGCACGGCGGCAGGACCGTGCGGCCGAGCACTTCCGGCCAGGCGGCGGCGATCTCCGACAGCGGAACGGCGTAGGCGTCCGCGGCTGCTCCGTCCTTGCTGGCGATGGTGAGCATCCCGACGACGGCGTCGCCCCACCGGTCCTTGACCACTACCGGCGATCCGCTGTAGCCCGGCTGTGCACGCAACGCCGCCTCGCTGCCGACGTCCAGCTGGATCAGGCCGCCGCCGACAGCTCCTCTGAGGACGCAAGAGCTCCAGGCACCGTTCGTCCCGCGTGCGGGCACACGCGGGTAGCCGAATGCTAAGACGCCTGTACCGCTCGACTGTGCGGCGAGCAGACGGGCCGGGCCGGCTCTGGAAGGGAGCTCGTCCCCTCCCACAACGGTCAGCCCGGCCACATCACGTCCCTCGGAGCCGGTGGCGGAAGGCGGGTCCCATGCGCTGATCCGGCAGTTGCGGACGGGCCCGCCTTCAGCATCGCCCAGTAGGACGAACTCGACCTGGACCCGCGCTCCTTCCGGGGGATCCCTCCGGTCAGTCTTCTGCCGGCCCAGCGCCACATTGACGACATGGGCACACGTGACCAGCTGCTTGTCCCCCACCACGAAACCGACGCCGATGGCCTCGTCCGAGGTGCCCTGGCGGACTTTGACGATGAAACCCTCACGCTGGACCCTCATGCGGCTCAGGCGGAGCGGTGCCAGACCAGACGGACGGCGAAGTTCACCTCTGCCGTCCCCTTCGCAATGATCACTCCGGTCTCTCCCCCCATCTTCAACCCGAACTGGATCTCCACTTCCTCCGGCCCCAGGTCCCGTGTCGTCTCCACGACACGTGCCAGCACGGGCCTCACCTGATCCAAGGCCTCGGACAGTGACACCCGTGCCCGTGCAACGACGTCACCACCGGCCGCAAGCTCGAGATCCGATCCTCCGAACTCGCCGTCAACCTCGAACACGGCAGTGTCGCTGCCCTCAGCGTCCAAAGCCATCGTGAACAGCTGCCCATCACTCACTACGCCCTCCCCCATGTCGCCAATAGACTTCCTGCTGACGAAAACTCATCCTCGAGCATGGAGCACACCGGGCGCAGCGATATGCACAGGAAGATCGAAACGATCATCATTGATATTCACCCATGCCAGTTGCGAGCAGTCCGACTCTTGCGGACCTTCCCGTGTGTCAGAATTTCGTCGACCACCCGTAACCCGAGGGCAAAAGAAGCGTAAGACCCTCCTAAATGCCCAGCTCAGGAAGCCTGTCCCCCGCGCTTGCAGGGGTGCTTCGTCGACCGAACGCGGTGGCGCTGGACAAGGTGTTGGAGGTGAGTGGCCGCCAGGTCGGCAGCCACCACTACTTCACAGCCTGGGTGCGGTGGCTAAGGTCCTGACCTCGATGCTGGGAGTCGGCGTCAGGACCGGAGCGAGGAACCTGATCGAGGTCGGCGACGGCAGCACGTTCCCGACCGCCGGCCACCTCGCCGCTTACGCGGGTCTCGCTCCGGCAATCCGGAGCTCGGGCTCATCGATTCGCGGCGAACAACCCTCCAGCCGGGGAAACAAGCAGCCCAAACGGGCCTTCTTCCTCTCCGCGTTCGCCGCCCTGGGCGACCCGGCCTCGCGGGCCTACTACGACAAAAAGATCGCCCAGGGAAAGCAGCACACTCAGGCCCTGCTCTGCCTCGCCCGACGCCGGGCCGACGTCCTCTTCGCCATGCTCCGCGACGGAACCTTCTATGAGCCCCAACCGGCTGCGGCCAGGTGAGGAGTCCAGAACGCTCGATCAGTCCTCCGGCCGAAGCCGCTGACGAGCGGCCTCAAGCCGCTGGTCATAGTCAGGCGCGAACAGCCCCGGAAGTGCCTTGTCGAGCGTTCCGGCGATCCGATGGATCGGCACCCAGACCGCCGGATCGTCGACAACACGGCTGAGGTCCGTCATCTGGAGCTTCTCCAGCCAGTGCGACAGCACCAGCGCCTCATCACTCGTGAGCTTGATCGTGACCTGGCTATCACCCATGCACACCCCTACGGCTCGGCCCGCCCTTGCCCGCATGAACCTACTGGCCTTGGACCTTGACCAAACACATAGGGGCACCCCCCTGCCAAAGCTGCCCCGTACCGGGAGGCGGACGTCGGCCGGCCGCCGCGTCGAGTGGGGGGCCTGGATGGCGGAGTGCGCGAGGTTCTCCGCCCATGGCCACCACGACCGCGTCGCCTCGGTCCGTGGAGCGGCCGAGGCGGGCGACGACGTCCTCCCTATGCTCTGGGCTGCTCGCCAGCCGCAGGGCCGGGCTGGGCCGCGGCCGAGGGCGAGGACTCGGTGGCGGGGTCCGGCTCCGGCTCATCGATCACCGCCTCCGCCTCCGCGATCACGGCCTCCTCCGCGGCAGGCGCAGTATCGGCGGTCACTGCCGCGGCCTCGGAGGTCGCGGCCTCGGTGCGGTCGCAGTACGCCTTGAACGCCTTCCACCCGGCCGCTGACACACCGACGGCGAGGACACCACCGACGAACCCCTGGATCCGCCCCTGCCGGAGGCTCTGGGCAGCCAGTTGGACGGCTTTCTGGAATCCCTTGTCGATGTAAGCAGCCCGTAGGGCAGCAGGGCCTCCCAGTTTGCTGGCTTCCTCACTGAGTTCCGCGAAGTCCCACACCGCGCTCCCCCTCACCTACTGCTGCTGTCCGGTAACGACCTGATCATCCCAGGGTGAAGCCGGGTCAGTGAGTGGATCAGGACAACATGCCTACCGACGTCCACCCCCGCTTGTCCGGCCGCTGCCGAAGCTACGTCCATACCGGGAGGCCGCCGCCGTCGGCCTGCCACTGCGCTGCGCCGGGGACTGGACCGAGGAGTACGCGAGGTTCTCCGCCCGCATGGCCATCACCACGGCGTCGCCTCGGTCCGGGGAGCGGCCGAGGCGAGCGACTACGTCCTCCTTCCGCTCCACCTGGATCTTCGGTGGAACGATCGACCCCGCCCTCACCGTGAAGCGGGACCGGGCCGTCAGTCGTTCCGTCGGCGTCTGCAACGACATGCGCAAGGGCAAGGACGACACCACAGTGGCAAAGAACGCCGCCTACCGGTGCGACGGCGGCACCGGCAGCGTCGACAAGGCCAAGGGCGCGCTCATCGCCGAGGCCATCAAGACGACGTACTACAAGAGCTGACATCCATTCAGGTGGTCTCCGCGCGAGCGGGGTGTTCCGGAGGAGCGAGCCTCTCTTCATTTGAAGGTGATATCAGCGGATTCCGGCAGCACTCTTGAACGCCCTCATTCGCTCCTTGCCTTCAGGAGTCTTGCCTTGGCCGGTCAGTGTGCGGCCCAGTCGGCGGGCCAGGTCGGGAAGGGGCCGGACGGCCTGGCCCAGCGCGGAGGCGTTCGCGGGTGTCGCCGTCTGCAGCGCTGCTCCCATGTGCTCGATGAAAGCGGCAGGAACGCAGTCCGGGTTTTCTGAGATCAGCGCCCCGATGAAGCTGGTGGCATGGCCGAGTGTCGTCTGGTCACTGCCCGCTTCCTCGAACAACACGTCCCAAACGGATGGGGAGTCGGCAACGGCGGTGACGATGTCGGTCATACGTGCCGCGTCCCAATCGCGGTCTGTTAGACGCTGCTGCACGTGAGCACAGACCGCTTCGGTGAACTGACCGCTGTGTGCGATGAGCTCAAGGAGCGCCGGCAACTGTTCGGTGTCGGCGAGGTCGAGGGCGTCGTTTCAGCGAGGTCGGGGCACCGGCCGTTTGCTGCGGCAAGGAGGGACGCCTGCTGGGTGGGGGCGACCTTGTCCCACACAGAGGCGGCGTGTGCCCAGGCCATGGTGTCGTTGCCGTCCAGGATCTGCTGGACGAGCAGGCTGGGCAGCGCAGTTTCCCGCAGATCGCCCCGATCAGCAGCGGCAACGGCTGACGTGCGGGCATGCGGCGGGAGCTGCTGCCAGAACTGCGCGATCCAGGAGAGCCATGTGACACTGACCGCGGAGTCCTGGGCGTGATGTGCGGCGAACGTGACGGCCGGCACCGGGGCGCTTCCGATCCAGTTCTGCAGATGCTGCAGTACCCCGGCGAGCTTTGCTGTGCGCAGGTCGGGGTCCCGGAAGAGCACCTGCAGACCCTCCAGTACCTCGGCAATGTGGGGCTGGTTGTAGTTACCGAGCAGCATCATGAGCTGGTCGGCGAGCCGGGAACCTTCTGCACGACCCTGCTGTGTGGTCATCAGTGCGGGCAGACAGCGTCGAGCATGGGCTCCGCGTTCGTCAGGCTGGTTCAGGGATACTGTCAGGGCGGTCACGCACGTCCCGGCTGCTTCTCGCACCTCGGGCTCTTCACTGTGTTGCGTGTGGCGTAGGTAGGTGACCACTGCTTCCACGAGTGCGTCGCGTACAGCCTCGGTGACGATGGGGTCGTGAAGGTTGCCGACGATGGCCACCGCGCAGACCGCCGCGTCCTGTTCCGGCAGGTCAGCCATGATCGATGCGGCGTCGGCGGCCAAGTCCAGGCAGGTGTGCGCGGCATTTCCCACTGCACGGGCCGTCACGGTGCTCACCAGCGCGCCCGGGGTGATGGCCGCGTGGTGGCCGATCGTGGGAAGCCAGGTGTGCAACAGCTTCGCAGTGGCCTGGGAGCTGCCCGCATCGTCATCGTCTTCCAGGAATCCGGCTGCCCGCTCGGCAATTTGTGCTGCCAGGGTGGAGTCGGCGGGCGCAGCAGGTGTCGCAGCCGGGTGGCCCCATCCGTTTTCAGGCACAGTGGCGTGGTCCAGGAGCTCGACGGCCTTGGCTCGCAGGTTGTTGTCATCGGTGGCGAGCCAGGCCAACAGCCCCTCGGCAACAGGCCGCTGCCACTGGTGGACGTCCGCAGATTCGACGGTGATCTGGTGCACGCGTTGGGTTGCTTTGTCATCGCCGACGCGCGCTGCCATCGCGAGTAGTGCCTGGTGTGCTTGCGGCGGCCATGCCGCTCGCTGTATCGCGGGGGCGTCCTCGTAGGCGGTGATCCAGGTCGTGAGGTCGCCGGTGCTGCCGTTGTCGGCAAGAGTGGTGAGGTAGGCGGTCAGCGGCGCATGCAACTGGTCGGCGTGTCGGCCGGTCGGCAGAGCGATCAAGGCCTGGGCCCACAGGAACGTGGGCCATTCGGCGCCAGCTGTTCCCTCGAGTCCTGCCGCTGGTGGCGTGCTCAGCGCTTGGTGCAGGGCGGGAAGGTATGCCTCGGGGAAAAGATCCAGAACGGCAATGAGATCATGGGCCGGTATGGCAGTGGCGGCATCGGCGCGCCTGCGGGCGATTTCCTCGGTCAGCGCTTGCAGTGCTCTGGCGCTCTGCGGGTCCGCTGCCGCGTGGTCGGCAAGGTCTGGGATCCGGCCGAGTGCCTGGACAGCAACGATCAAAGCGTTTTCCACATCGAGGCCCTGGCGCGCCTGGGCGATGGTGTGGGCTGCGGCGCTCAGTATGCGGTGACGGCCCTGTGTGTCGATGAGTCGAGTGGTGAAGGCTTCGGTGTCTCGCTGGACGAGTTCTCGGTGGATCGCCGCTGCCTGCTCGCTGCCGAGAAGCCTGCTTGCGGGGGTGGAGCCGAGGGTGAGCAGCGGCATCAGATGCGCAGGTCGGCCGGCGCGTGTCCGGCCGGCTGTGGCGAGAAGGTAGGTGAGGCCGGGCTGGGCCGTCGTGGTCAGACGGCGAACGGTCTGTTGGCCGTCGGCAATGTCCTGCGCCGGAATGGTTTGGGTGAACGCTCGCAGGAGCGGGTCGTTCACCGCCGTGGTGGAGCCGAGAAGAGCGTCGTCGAGGACGGCGAGAAGGTCGTGCTCCGTACGGATCGCGTGGTATAGGCCGGGAAAGTCGTGACGCAGGACCGTCAGGCGCGCCAGGGTCAGTGGATGGCCCGTGACTTCACCGGGCGCAATACGAGCGGTGCCGGTCTCATCCGGTCGCTCGCGGCGCATCGCCAGGGCGTAGTCGGCGAGGAACGCATTGAGCAGACGGATGACGTGCCGGGGGTCCTTGACTTCCTGGTGCACGAGGAGGTCGAGAACGTCGTGTACTCGCCGCATACCTCCCAGCGCCGCAACAACGTCGTGCTCCGTGGGGTGTGTCAGAAGACGCTCGGCGTAGTCCCTGAGGTCTCCCCCATGGTGCGCGGGCAGGACCATGCGCACGGTGAACAGCTTGTTCAGGTACTCCTGGGCAGCTTCTTCGGTGGCCTTCCTCTCCGGCGCCGGGGTCGGAGACGGACTGCTGTCGTGCTCGGCTGTGTGGGCAGGGCGATGCGCGAGACCGGGCCGGACTCCGACGATGGCCTCCCGGACGATGTCCTCGTCGCAGGAGAGCAGGAACACGGGCGGATGCGTGTGGTGGGTACCGGTCAGCAGCAGGCTCCGCACAGTCGTGAGTGCTTCGAGGACTTCCGTGGCAGACAGACGGTCGATGTCGTCGATGGCGATGACCAGGCGCCGTCTGATGCCACCGATGAGGCGGGCGAAGACCTGTTCCAGGTCGTCGGTCGACTCCGGACGCGGGGTGGTCAAGGTGATGTCGTACCGCTTCAGTGCGGCCAGGGCTCCTTCCTTCACGGTTCCCAGGACATTGGCTGCGACTGCGGCGCTGAACGCGACAGCCACCAGCGGGCTGGCCCCGGGCGCGGCGAACCACGCCCAGGGCGAAACGCCGGCACCCACGCCGACCACGCGGCCTATGAGGACCAGGACGGCGCCAACCAGCCAGATGAACCCGAGCGTGGCCGCCATCCAGCCCAGCGCTTCCAGCGCGGCCATCACGTACTTCCGTCGGGACGTGCCCGGCTGGCCAGACGTCGCGCTGCGCCTCGAGTCGACCCGCTGCCGGCCGCTCTCCAGGCATACCCGCTCGCTGTGCCAGGTCTTGTCGTTGATCAGACCCTGTCGCTTCAGGTCGTCCAGCAGCCCATACAGCAGTCCACGGGCCCGGGCGGTCCCGCTGTGCCGCTCCGCACTGAGATGAACGACCGCCCAGTCCTTGTTGCCCTTCAGTTCCGCGTCGAGCAGACGGACAACGGACGATTTGCCACTACCGAACGGTCCGAGCAGGCCGATTGCAAGGGACTGACGAGACCCCCGCAAGATCACGGACAACTCCTGTGCCACCGACAGGTGGTCGAAGCGGTCCTGCTCCTGTGAATCGATCGCGGAATCCTCAAGGACCCACGGCCGGGGCTGTGCCATGTGCGTCGCTCCGATCCTGAACCCACCACAACGGGTGAACGGATCCTACGAGCCGCCACTGACAAACCTGCACCGACATTGACACTTCTCCCAGCAGTCCGAGGACCGTGCTCGCCCATTCCCTGACCACGTCCACCGCGCCCTCCGCGGTGCGGTGGCCCGCGCTTGACCTCTTCTCCACGAGGATCTGACCGAGGACACGGCGGAAGCAGCAGACAGCACCGACGCAGCAGATTCCCTCGCTGTTCTGAACACGGCCGAGGGCGAGGAACCCGACGACATCACGGAAGGCTCGGCATGCCCCAGACGAGTCTGAGCACGGGGCGGCCGTCCGGCATCCCCAGCAGCTCCCGCACGCGCGCCCTCCGCTGCGGCCCAACCGCATGACACCATCGCCGCGGTCACGCTCACCCGGGAGCGTCAGCGCCGCAGAAGCTCAATGCTTCAGCTGCATCCGAGTGAGCCGATGAAGAACAGAAGAGGCCCCGCCGGCGAACCAGTGAGGCTCCTCCGGGTGCATGCTCAGGCACCCACGACGCGCGTTCGGACGACAACCGAGGACGAACCCGCTCTGGTCGGCAACGGCACGAACTGTTGGGCACTCACCGAAGGCTCCCGCCGGAACGGGCCGTCCAGCACGCGCACCACACGATCACGCTCCTCGCTCGAGAAACGGGCCAGCAGGGCCACGACTCTGCCCAGCTCGTCCTCACCCGATGTCACCGATCACCGGCAAGGTCGAGAACGCCCTTGCTCGTCTCGGCCGCCCCTTCAGTGATCCGGGGACGGCGCCACGGGTGCGCGATCGGAGCCGACACCGCCCGCCACCACGCCTCCGCCGGCAGCTCCCCCGCCGGCTCGAACGGCTCCCCCGGCCGCGGGAACGCCACCGCCTGCCCGACCTCCTCGACCGCGTCCTTCATCCACTCACCCGGCTCCGCCCACGGATGCGGAGCCAGGTTGAACGTCCCCCAGTGGATCGGCAGCAGCACCCCGCCCGCAGCGCCTCCCTGCAGGTCAAGATGGGCCTGAACCCCCTGCGCAGGCGTCATGTGAATGTCTGGCCACATGCCGGGCAGCGGCGTATAGTCCGTGTGGTTCTTGGGCTACATGACGCTCTATCAGGTTTCAGGTATCCGCTGGTTCAGCAGTGCTCGGAGGTTGGGCGCAGGTACTCAGCTCGGCTGTTGCGGGCGCGTAGCCGCCGCATGAGGCGAGCGTCTACAACTGGGCGGTTGACACGGATTTCTACTGTGTGTCTTCGCCGCGGTGTCCATGAAGGCGGTAGCCCATCTCGTCCGGATGCCGCATCACTCGAGCAAGGCGCCAGGCAGCGTCGTAGGATAAACGGCCGCGTTCTCGCACACGCAGTCGTAGAGCCAACGCGCTGGTGACAGGGTCGAGCACCCAGCGCAGCACAGCGCTCCTCACCGCGCTTCGCCCGCGAGGAGGGCGAGGCGATGGGCGGTGCGATCGTCGCCGAACGCGCGGACAGCGTCGGCGAGGAGGGTGAGTAGCTCTTTGCGTCCTTCCGTGGTCAGGCTGGCGACGAAGTCGTGGAGTATTTGCGCGACAGTCACCCATTGCTGTCCTGGTTGCCATTGCTGGACCTCGCGCACCAGGTCGTCGAGGTCGGTGCCCGACGGCGGACCGCCGAGTCGGGACCACTGCTTCGACGCCCCCTCCAACAGCCCGTAGAGACGGGCGGTGGCCGGGTTGGCGAGAATCTCTTCCCGGAGGAACGTCTCGCGGGCGCGCACCTGCCGCCGTGCCAACTCGTCCAGCTCGTGGTCTCGTCGGATGCGCTCTTGTTGCCGCTGGTACTCCTGCCGCAGGCGTTCCGCACTGAGAGCGGCCTCCCGGATGGCGTCCTCCACAGTGACGCGCGCCTGCACATCAGTGACCATCACACCGTCAGCGACGAGAGGCAGTTGACCTTGGACGGCGACGAGAATGTCCTGATCAGCGGCCATGGGACGGAGGACGTCACACTGCTGGGCCGTCTTCTCGATCTCCACTCTCGCGAGGCGCGATGCTGTGTGACGACTCGCTGGCGCGGTGGTACCAGTGCGGCGCCAGGTCACCCGGATCTCAGCGGTGAAGGGCAGCACGGGGTCGATGCTCTTGAGACGATCCGTGAAGACGGATGTCCAACTGGCATTGCCTGCTGCTACAGGGGCAGGGACTTTGGCCGTCCGGCGTCTCATGCGGCGGCTTCCGCATCGGCCTGGGGTTTGTCGCCTGCAGCGTCTGACGGCGGTGGCTGAGACGATACTGGCTGATTGCGCCGGGCGATGAGGTCCTGGTCGAGCAAGGCGGACAGCTCGCGCTTGAGAACTTCCTTCTCCGCGGAGTATGGGCGGTCCTGTCCCTGAACCCACCACTGGGCAGAAGTACGCAGGGTTTCGCGAAGGATCGGCCCTTCGGTGCCAGGAACGTTCACGGTCTGGCGCAGGGTGTCGAAGACGATGGACTTGAGCTCGTTCCGTTCCAGGGTCGCATCAAGCCAGGTGAAAACGGCCTTGTCGAGGTCTCGTTCCCCTGTCGGCCCCGCGGCCTGGCGCAGCAATGTGCGCCACCCTGTTACGAGCCCTTGCACGGTGGGGCGGAACGCGTCTTCTTCGTCGGGGTTCTCATCGACCATGGCTTGGAGGAGTGGCGGAAGGCCGGCTGCCTCGGGCGGGGCGTTGAGGGCCAGCGCGGTGAACGTGCGGTGTCCAACGGACTGGCTGGTCGTCTCCGCCTTGCACCAATCGACGACGTACCCGAACAGCATCTGCCGTACGGTGCCGTCCTCCCACAGGACGCGTACTGCCTCGCGTAAGGTGTCGATCACGTCAGGATGACCTTGCGCGGCCACATTCCTGAGCCTCCGCAGCGCCTTGGCGGTATGCCGGCGGCCGAACGCGCCCGTACACACCTCTACAACTGCTCTTTGCAGATGGGGCTGGCTCCGACTCGACCACGCCAGCAGCATGGAATGGATGTACGGCGCGCTGGCAGCGTGGATGGCCGCGGAATCCAGGAGTTCAACGGCCATGGGCCACAGCTCCTTGGCCGTTCCATGCTTGTACCACTCCTCGACGATCCGCTCCAGCGGCGTCTGGCGTCGGTGGCGCACGGCCCATTGCAGAGCGAACTGTCCCACGCGCTCTGCCAAGGCGAGTCGCCCATCCTTGCTGATGATCTCCAGTGCTTCCCTGCTCGTGCTTGTGTCGGCGACGGGTGCCTGTGCGAGCCAGTTGAGGAACGTCGTACGAGCCAGGGGACGGTCGTTCCAGAAGTACTCGATGACGGCGTCGTCCCAGTGCGGGCGGGTGAAGGTGAGGGTGCCGTTCTCCTCGCGCCGTGCTTCGATGGCCCTCGTCATGGCGATGACCCCGGGTTCCCGCTGGCCGTCCACCTCGACTTTGTCGCCGTCGAGCTGTTCGGTCAGCTCCGCCGCCCTGGCGTAGATATGCCCGACCGGGTCACCGCGCAGAACAGCTGCGGCCAGCAGAAAGTTGCGCTGAAAGCTGGTACGGGAACGCCCTTCAGGTTCATGCCAGAGATAGAGCGCCTCTTCCCAGTTGCTGTGGGCAGCCGCAACGTAGGCCACTTGCTCCTCGAACGTCCGGCGAAGAGACCCTTCTCGCTGATGCCTGAGCGCTTGGTCTGAGGAGGACGCATCTGCCGCTACGAACTGGCCTGCCCGGTGCTCGTCCAGCATGAGGTACACAAGGTTGAGCACATCGGTCGGGGCTTGGCGGGCAAGGAGAGGCTTGATGTCCTGGTGATCAAGCCACTGGTCTACTGGAAAGTCAGGCTCCTGCCCGAGGAGCCACCGTTCGGCGATGTCGCGCGGACTCACCGTGCCTAACTCCGGGGCGACTCCGCTCGGTGCCCCGTGGCTGATACGCCTCCACTGCTCTGGGCGGGAGAGGACGACGAGCCGGCAGTCCCGTCGCTGGAGGCGCTCGACGAGCTTGTGCAGGTTGCCTCCGAAGGAGGCATCGACTGCGAAGTCATCTTCGTCGGGCGGCAGTTCCAGCAGATAGCCGCATTGGCGGTCGTGCGGCAGACGTCTGGTGGGGAAGTGTTTGGAGCCACCGAAGGACAGCGGGCGTACTTCGGTGATGACGCCGTCGTCCAGGAGATGAGCGAACAGCGCGTAGGCGGTGAAGGTCCGGCTGCTGTTCGGCGGGCGGTTGATGACCAGTACAGAGCCTGCCGCACGCAGGGCTTCAAGAGCCTGCTTGAAAGGGCTGGGCGCCAGGCGGTCCTCACGGCGGGGCTCTGCGTACACTTCGCGGACTACAGCCAGGTACTCGGGCGAGATCGGGGCGTGCGAGTCGAGCGTCTGCTCGTAGACGTACTTCGTGCCGATCTGCTCGCCGTAGTTGTTGAAGGCCCGTTGCAGCACGGCGGCCTGCCCGACTGCCTCCACCACGTCTCGGGTCGGTACCCCTGCTGGAGGCCGTCGCCAGAAGTGGTCGTCGGAGGAATCCTCGGCGGCTCCGGTCTCGGCCGGGATTCCGAGGGCTGGTGCGGTTGATGCAGGGATACTGGGCGGCACAGGAGGTGGTGGGGGCAGCGTTGGCAAGCCGTTCGGCTTGGGACCAGAGGCCTGTGATGCCGGCGAGGGCTGAACTTGAGCCGCTGGCTGCTCGTCCTGCGGCATCTCATTTCCCCTGGACGTGGGGAGTGTCTGCGGTAGACGGTCTTCGGTACGGCTGTCATCGAAGCTCATGTTGTTGTCGCCCTGCCTCAGCCGATGGTGCCCTCTACCTCGATGCCGACCTGTTCACCTGTCTCTTCGATGGTCCCGGCTTCCTGGTCGACTCGTGCCCGACCACGTTCTGTGATGTCACGGCCGACCCGCATGCCGAGCTGCTTGCCATGGAGAGAGTCGGCCCGCTGTGAGACTTCCACCCCGGGGCGGTCTGCCTCCTTTTCATCGTCGAAAGGCAAGCGGCGTCCGTATACCTCCTCCAAGTCTCGGCGGAGGCGCCCCAGGACCTTCCGCAATTCGGTGTCATCTCCCTGGAGAAATTCGGGCCGCGACAGGTAAACGCGGAGCGCGCCGTGAGCCCCGGTGATGCGTGCTACGCGCTCGTCGGTGAGTGCTGAGGCCCTGACCAGCAGGGGCTCTGTCTGCCCCGGCACTTGCTCCGGTTCTTCCACGGATGCTGGACCTGTGCGCCGGTCCAACACTGCACTTTCTCGGTCGAAGAGAAACCTGACCGCCTCGGTCAGCATCGTTCCGGCAAGGACGGGAAATGCCAACGGATCCATGTGCGCTTCCTCCCCTAAGCCCGCATGACCGCCGCATTTCCCATCGGTAGGTGCGACAGGCAAGTACACGGGCAAAAACGGGCTTCACCGCATGAGGGTGGCTAAGGGTGCGGACAGATGGGAAATCGGTCGTTGGTAGATGTGGCCGAAGAGCGAGCATTGACAGTGTGTAGCAGATCGGTCATGCCTGAGTGATGGGACGACAGCTTCAGGTGCTTGTCGCGGCAGCTCTCGGTCTCGGCTGGAACCGCACGATGTTCGATCTGTGTTCGGGCTGGGGCGGTGTCTGATTTGACGCATCCCTGCGATCGCGCAGGTAATGGCGGAGCGGTCGACGCGGCTCAGCACGCTGGTCAGGAGTCACGACATGGCGGGTAGCGAGAAACGCTAACCTCATGGCTACGAACACATTCCGAGGGCCTCCGGTTGCTGATGCAAGACACCCTGCGCCTCACCACTGAGGTGCAGGGCTTCCTCCTCGACTGTTACCTTTCATCCCACACTCTGAGAGGGATCATGATGCATGTGCTAAAGCGCAATTGAAGTGGCGGTTGCTTCGGGGCATCCACCATGACCTACGCGTCCTCGTCTGAAACCTTCGCGAGCTGGGCCAGTACAGAAGCCGCGTAGTCGAGCCAGGTGTGCCGGGGCAGACGTCCGCGCGCACTGAGAGTGATCTCCTCATCATCGGCCCATCTGCGTACGACGCTCTCGGAAATGAGGCTGTCGTCACCGAGGAAACTTCCCATGCCTACAGCGTGGAGCTGGTAGGAGGCCAGGACTCGAGCGTCCAACGCGCCATTTGACCTGACCTCGATTCCTGCCTTCCGCGCCCAGTGGCGAGCCGCCTGGGTCAGCTCCCGATCCACCCGGCCTCGCGGGAGGGCACGGGACGCATCTTGTCGGCATCCGCAGCTCTTGGTGTTCCCGCGAGTGACGTCGGCCTGCGCAAGCCCGGTGACAACCGTCTTGCACCTGCACTGGTAGTCCCGCAGCGATCCAGCTCGCTTCTTCGGATTGCGGTATGGGGGGCCCGTCGGTGTCAGCCAGCTGTCCGCATGCGGCTCGGTGGCCTTCAGTTGCCGTGGCGCGGCGGCCACTTTCGAAGCCTTGGGAAACCGGCGGGGCCGGTACGGCATCCCTAGCAGAGCCTTCTCCACATCGGCCGCCGCTATCTCCGTGCCGCGCTCCAGGTAGCTGGCGAGGCCAGGTAGCGGGTGTAGGCCGAGTTGGTGGATACGCAGCACGACTGCGGCCGCTACCTTCCACGCACTCCAGCCTGAGCCGACAACGACATCGTGAGGTCCAACCGGGTCGAGGTCTTCGCGGACTCGGATCACCGTCTGGCCAGCGGCGGCAAGACGCTCGGTCTTCAGGCGGTCGTCTGCTGCGCGATCGCGCCAGGACTCAGGACCGTGGGTCTTCCAGCCGTCGAACTCCACAACAAGCTGCAATGCCTCTTCCCACATGTCGACCCGCGCGCCGCGGTACCGCTTGCCGGGCGCTGGATTGAGCGGAATCGGCGCCTCAAGCTCCAAGGCGGGCAGGTGGGTACACAGCTCGTGGTAGAGCGCCAGCGCCTTGGCGGAGACGTTCTTGCTGCACTTCAGGCAGCCGGACCGCAGCGCCTTCGCGGTGCGGCGATTGGGCGGTGCCGGCCAGTCCTCATGCTTCCCTTGCGAGGACGTACAGCGCCACATCACCTCGATCTTGGACCCGACGGGGGTGTTGTGCGCGTTCCGGCCCGTCGGGCCACGCACCCACTGCTCCGCGAGTTCCGGATACCACGCAGCCAGGCTGTTGGAGGCGTCGGCTTGGCCGGAATTACAGATCGGGCAGCCGTTGATCCCAGCCGCTTTCCCGTTCCTGATCCGCAGGCCGGTGCGGCTCTTGGGAGGCTGCTCCCACATATGGGTTGCCCAATGCCACTCTCCGGTACTGGGCTGAACGGCAGGAACCTGATGCCACCAGGTCACCGGCTTGTTGCTGCCGTAGCTGATCTCCTCCGGCGCACCAGAGTCGGGGTGGAGCTCAGCGGCCAGCGCAGAAATGGCCGCCACGGATCGCTCGAAGGCGGGTCGCTCTCCTGGCCGCGGGGCCGCGCCGGAGCACTTCCCGCACATGCTGGGCCGGTCGGTGCGGCTGCGGTCCTTCGGCGGAGCCATCCACGAGCCATGTCCCGGTTCCACAGTGCAGCGCCATCTTCTGTCGGTCGCATCCCGCACGCCCACGCGCGCGGCGTCCACCGTGTCCGCCCACTGGTTCTTCAGCACCGTGACGTCGGCTACAGACAGCTCGCGCGGAACAGGGGCAGCCTGCACAGCAGTGAGGATGTTGTCCCGGAGCTCCCGGTTGGCAGCGTTCTGCTTCTCCATCTTCGCACGTACCTGTTCCAGCGAGGCGGCGACCTCAGCACGCCACTGCTGCGTCAGCTCCTGCCAGAACTTCTTTTGACGCTCGTACTGATCTGCCCGGCACAGACCGACGAGCGGTTCCGGAAGAGTAAGCGCCCCTGTGCGTGGCGGCTCACCTGCAGAAGCATCCCGGGCTTTCGGCGAGGAGGTAGCGGTCATGCGCCGATGATGGCGTACAGCACTGACAACGCTCCTCTTGGCTGACCCTGCTCCACCGGCAGCTGGGCACGAGCGTGAGCCTGCCGTGCGGTGGCGTACTCAGCCGCCGGCCCTCTGCGGTCGGGGCATAGCAGCAAACATCAGCGCATTTGCCAGGTAGGAGCAGTAAGTTGAGTAGCCTGACGGCGCTTCAGGGAGCATCTTGGCGTTCCGCTGATAGCACTGGTGGGAGACCGCACAGGGGAACCTCCCATGGATCTTGTAGGGGGGAGCAGTGCCGAGGGGGAACAGTGTCGGTGGCGACGACGATGCCGCCGTCGGGCCAGATGGCGCGGACCAAGCTAGGGCACTGCCGGACCTGTCGCCCTTGACGGTCACGGCGCCTTTACTGCTTCGTACGCATGAGCTGTCTTGGGAGGCCCTGGAGCATCTCGTGGTGGCGTTGGCAGTCCAGGCCGACCATGCTCTCGAGGCCCGGCCCTTCGGGCGCGGCGGCCAGGCCCAGGACGGGGTCGACGTGGTGGCGTTCTTCGCTTCCCAGCCCGCTGCGGTGTATCAGGCCAAGAGGTATGAGAAGTTCACGGCCTCTGATCTCCACAAAGCTGTGCTTGCGTATGCCGGTGGAAGCCGACCCTTCGATGCCCGACGTCTGGTGGTCGTCACCACGGCGGACGTGCGGGATACGAAGGTCGACCTGGAGCTGACGCGGCTACGCGAGCAGCATCGGGATCTGGTGATCGATCTCTGGGGTCGGCAGCAGTTGTCCGACATGCTGTTTGCGTTGCCGGACCTGGTGCGGCGGTTCTTCGGCGAGGACACGATGCGAGTGTTCTGCCGACCGCTGCCTGACCGGGAGGCGCAGTCCGAAAGCAGCAGTGCAACGGGCCAGCGGGTGGTGGAGGCTTACCTGACCCGCCTCGGTTCATATTTGAGCGAGGGTTTGCATGAGCTGGTTGCGCTGACGCTGGAGGATCAAGACAGGTCAGAAAGGTTGTCGTCGACGGAGTTGGCGGCCTGGCTGCGGGCCGGGCGTCATGTCCAGGTGGCCGGCAGCTCGGGAACGGGCAAGAGTCATACCCTGGCCCACGCCGCCCTGGGGCTGGCGCAGGCCAGCTGGTTGCCCATCCTGCTGCGAGCGGGCGTATACGGAGGACGATTGGAGGACAGCCTCGACGAGAGCGTGGCTCCGTTCACCCCGCAGACGGCGGACTTTCTGGTACGTGCCGGCCGGTCGGAGAGGCTTCCAGTCGTCTTGCTCGTGGATGCGATCAACGAATGTCCCGTCCGGTTTCAGATCGGTTGATGCAGCAGGTCAGTTCGTGGTGTCTCCGCGCTGAGGCGACGGTGGTATCCAGCAGCCACGAGTTCGTACACGTGCCCGTGGTGATCGGTGGTGCACGACTGAGGACGGTCGATCCGGCCCCGCGGCAGCGTGCGGCGCTCTTGCGGTCCTACGGAGTACGTCCCGAGGACGAAAGGAGCGTCGAGGAGGAGTGCAAGGCGTTCAGTACCGTCCTGGAGCTGTCCCTGGCAGCACAGCTGACACAGCGGCTACCGACGAACGCGGGCCGAGCAGCCCTCCTGGCCGCCTACATAGGCGAGCAGTTGCAGCAGGCATCACAGCCGACGGCTCTACGGCGGGTGCTGCACCACTGGGCCATGTTGATGGACGAGCGGTTGACGGGGTGGCTGCCGCTGGCGGAAGCACAGCGCAGTGCCGCCCAGCTACTGATTGCGCTCGGTGCGACCGTGGGCGTAGTGGACGAGGCGTTGAGGTCGCCTGTGGTGCGGGTCCGGCATCAGCGGGTCGAGTTCCGGCATGAGTGGTACGCCCAGATGCTCGCCGCCGAGGCCCTGGTGTGGTCCTGTACGGGCACGGACCTGGCCGGTGAGCTGCGGCAGCCGCATCGCCGCGAGCTGGCTGTCTGGGCCGTTCCGCAGCACAGCGACCCGGACGTGGTGCGTGGCCTGTTGCGGGGACTGTCCGACAAAGATGTGCTCATCGAGGCGCTGTGCTTGCGCTTGGGGCCGGTGGCCGACGAGGTGGCTTTGGCAGAGGCCCGGCGCTGTCTGGAGGCGGCTGTCGAGGTGATGGCCGTCAGCACGATAACGTGCACCTCGGATTTGAGGTACGCCAGTGAGCCGAGCCGCTGCTGGAGCGGATATGAGCAAGCGATGTTCGCTGCCATCGGCAAGACCGCCCGCGATGGGCGCCTACTGGAGCCCCTAGCCCGGCTCATGCGTGAGACCGATCAGGCATTCCGACGCGGCACGGGGTGGGCCGCGACGAGCCTTCGTGTAGCAGGGCTGGTCGCCGCGTCCTTGAATGGACCGATCGTGTCGAACGGCGGTACACGACTGCCTGCCGCGGTGGTTACACATGATGCCCGGCTAGTGTCCTGCGCCAGAGATCCGTCGGCAGATGCGGGCGAGGGAGTCGAGGATTTCCTCGGCGGTCTTGGTCCAGATGAACGGCTTGGGGTCTT